>DVJR01000174.1 GCA_018716575.1 Candidatus Scatomonas merdavium
GGGGGAGAAGCTGGTTATCATCGGCCCCTCCGGCTCAGGAAAATCCACCACAGTGCGCTGCATGAATTTTCTGGAGGAGCCTACCAGCGGCCATGTATATATAGACGGCAAAGAACTGACTCATAAAAACAGGACGCATCTGGTGAGGGAGACGACCTCTATGGTGTTCCAGCAGTTTAACCTGTATCCGCATATGACAGTACTCCGGAACCTGACGCTGGCGCCCATGAAGCTGCACCATAAGAGCAGAAAGGAAGCAGAGGATACCGCTTTCCATTACCTTGATGTGGTTGGCCTGAGAGATAAGGCTCATGCCTATCCATCTACTCTGTCGGGCGGACAGCAGCAGAGAATTGCCATAGCCAGAGCGCTCTGCGCGCAGACAAAAATCATACTGTTTGACGAGCCGACCTCGGCCCTGGACCCGGAGACTATACAGGAGGTTCTGGATGTGATGATTAAGCTGGCAAAGGAAAATATTACGATGGTGGTGGTCACCCACGAGATGGGCTTCGCCCGGCAGGTGGCCGACCGGGTGGTATTTATGTCAGACGGCCAGATCATTGAGGAGGGGACGCCGGAACACTTCTTTCAGAATCCTGAAAACGAACGTGTAAAGCAGTTCCTGGGAAAGATTATCCGGTAGAAATACCGGGGAGATCTTTGAATGTTCCTGCCGGAAGGCGGGCATTTTGAGATAAATTCCAGATAAGAAGGAGGAAACGTTATGAAAAAGAAATTGGCAATTCTGCTTGCGGGAGTCATGGTATTGTCCATGCTGGCAGGCTGCGGTTCATCCGGCAGCGATACTGCGGCAGATACCGCAGAGGAAACCACAGCAGAGGAGAGTACAGAAGAAAGCGCGGAAGCGGACACAGAAGCAGAAGCGGAGGATGGAGCAGAAGAGACTGCGGCGGCCGATACGGAATGGCCTGAGGATGTACAGGCGATTATCGACAGAGGCGTGCTGCGGGTGGGAGTAAAGAGCGATGTCATCGGTTTCGGATATCAGGACCCGCTGACCGGTGATTACAGCGGAATGGAAATTGATCTGGCTCAGATGATCGCAGACGCGCTGGGCGTGGATGTGGAATATACGACTGTTACGGCGGCTACCAGAGGAGAGCTTCTGGATTCCGGCGATCTGGACTGTGTGCTGGCTACTTTTACGATTACAGACGAGAGAAAGGAAAGCTGGGATTTCTCGACGCCCTATTACACAGACGCGGTTACGGTTCTGGTGGAGGATTCCAGTGGAATCACTGATTTAAGCGGACTGGCCGGCGCCACGGTGGGAGTATCTTCCAGTTCTACTTCCGCGCTGGCTCTGGTGCAGGCCATGATCGAGCAGGGACTGATAAGCGGCGATAATTTTGATTCTGAGACCTTTGACGCATCCACCTGGACGGAGGGCGTCAGCTTCCGCCAGTACAGCGATTATCCGGCTATCTCCACAGCTCTGAGCGCCGGCGAGGTGGACGCTTTCTGCGTAGACAGATCTATTCTGAATGCCTACAGGACGGAGGGACGCTCCTATATCGAGGATTCCTTCTCTCCCCAGGAGTACGGCGTAACGACAAAGAAGGGCTCCGGCTTCTCCAGTGTATGTGATGAGCTGATTACCGGCTGGCTGGCAGACGGAACGATCGACGGCCTGATCGAGGAATACGGACTGTAAGGGAAGGTAAACGGCAGGTCATGCGGACCTTACCGCCAATTCCGGCAAGGCCGTATAAGATGGCGGGTGTCCCGGCGCCTCAGGCCCGGGATGCTCTCCTGTCTTTTGGGACGCTTTTTATCAAAGAGCAGGAAACAGGAAAATTCCTGTTTTTTGATAAGAGGGAAATAAACAGCAGGGAGGAATTGTTATGGGAGGATTGTTTTCAGCAGACGCATGGGAGACGGTGTGGCGCTATCGGAGCACTTTTCTGCACGGCCTTGGCAACACGGTGCAGCTTGCTGTTTTTGCGCTGCTTCTCTCTCTTATGCTAGGAATTCTGTTCGGGCTCATGTCAGCCGGAGGGAAAAAAGCGCTGCGGGCCGCAGCGAGAATCTATGTGGAATTTATTCAGAACACGCCTCTGCTGCTTCAGATGTGTTTTCTGTATTATGCCCTTGCGTTTTCCGGAAACAGTATCGGAATTCTGAGGACAGGAATGATTGCGCTGGGCGTATACCACGGGGCCTACATGTCTGAGGTCATCCGGGCAGGCATTCAGGCAGTCCCGAAGGGGCAGACAGAGGCAGCTCAGTCGCAGGGCTTCGGTTATATAGGGAGGATGTATTACATCATCCTGCCCCAGAGCATTAAGATCATTCTTCCTCCCATGGTAAACCAGGTGGTGAATCTGATTAAGAATACTTCCTGCCTGTATATCGTGGGAGGAGCGGATCTGATTTCCGTCACCTACAGCTTTGTGACGGGAGCCAATACGGGCGGCGCCTACGCTCCGGCCTATATCGTCAGCGGAATCCTGTTTTTCATCGTGTGTTTTCCGCTGTCCACACTTGCCAGCGTATGGGAGATTTCCCTGAAAAAGAGGGACGCCCAGGCAAATAAAGCCGCTGTGGCCGGCGCTGCGGCCGGAGCGGAAGAAGGGATGGTGCAATAACGTATGGATACTTTGGAAGCGAGCCTGTCGATGCTGACAAATCAGGCAATTCTGACCTATATTTTCCGGGGAGTGGCATTTACGCTGGTGATTGCCGTGACTGCCGTAATACTGGGACTGCTCATCGGTTCCGTGCTTGCCCTGGTGCGCAATTACTGCAATAAGGGGAGAAACCGGATTTTCAAATGGATAGCGGCTGCCTACATTGAGATCTTCCGGAATACACCGCTGCTGCTGTGGATTTTTATCTGCATTGTATTCTGTCCGGTGCCGGAACTCCTGTCTCATTCCATGTTCGGCCTGTCCTCTGTTGAAACGACTCTTCTGTACAAGGCGGTGGTGGCGCTGGTGCTGTTTACCTCGTCCGTGATTGCCGAAATTGTACGGGGAGGCCTGAACTCAGTGGCTCACGGGCAGTTTGAGGCGGGACATTCCCAGGGGTTTGGTACTGTGCAGATTATGCTTTACATTGTACTGCCTCAGGCCTACCGGAATATTATTCCCACCCTTTTGAGCCAGGTCATTACCACCATCAAGGATTCTTCCTATCTGGCAAATGTGGCGGTGATCGAGCTGATGGCCAGAATCGGCCAGATTATGAGCGCGGCCGGCCGGTACAACGGGACGGGAACGACAAACGTGTCGGATGTATTTGTGCTGTACGGCTTTGCCAGCCTCATCTATTTTGTGATCAATTTCGCGCTGTCCTGTCTTGTGCGGTATATCCAGAAGCATAAGCTGAAAGCGCTGCCTGCGGGAACGTGAAACCGTGCGCAGAATCAGGAGGGATAAAGATGAAGCCTTATGTGATTACCATTTCCCGGCAGTTTGGCAGTATGGGACGATCCATCGCCCAGGCCCTTTCCCGGGAACTTCAGATTGATTTTTATGACCGGGATATTGTGGAGGAGACGGCAAAACGGCTGGGAATGCCGGTGTCCGTGATCAGTGATACGGAAGAAAATTCAAAATCCATCTATTTCAGACGGATGTATCCGCTTGGAATGGGGATAACGAGCTTTAAGGACGAGGTTTTTCTGGTCCAGAAAAATATCATCCGGGATCTGGCAGAAAAAGGTTCCTGTATTATTGTAGGCCGGTGCGCGGAAAGCATCCTGGCGGATAAGGAAAACCGCCTGAGCGTCTATATTTACGCGCCCTACAGCGCCCGGTTTAAAAACTGTACGGAGAAGCTTGGAATGGATGAAGCCACGGCGAAGAAAATGATCCGGGAGGTGGATCGTTCCCGGGAGCTGTACCACAGACGCTACTGTCCCGAATTCCGGGACGCCTTTACCGACCGGGATCTGATGATTGACAGCAGCCGGTTTGGCGTAGAGGGAACGGCGCAGCTGCTGGCGCATCTTGCGAGAGCAATGTTTTTGGATTAAGACAGAGTAAAAGGCCCTGTCGGAAAGCAGTATGCAGACAAAGCATGATCGGAATGCTGCTTTCTGGCAGGACCTCTTTTTTATCTCTGATATGCGTAAGTCTTTCTGGCTACGCCCAGCTCTTCATTTGCCGGAATCACATGAATCTTTACAGGAGAGCCGTCCCGGGAGATGATGGTATTGCTTCCGGTACAGTTCCGGTTCTTTTCCGGGTCCAGCAGGATTCCCATACGGCTAAGCTGCCCGCAGACCTTTTCCCGGATGTTCGCGCCGTGCTCCCCGATGCCTGCGGTAAATACCAGGTGATCAAGGCCGCCAAGCTCCGCGTAGTAGGAACCGATATAGCGGACGATGCCGTTGCAGAATACGTCGATGGCGAGCTGTGCCCGCTGATTTCCCGCGACCGCGGCCTTTTCCACATCCCGCAGATCGTTGCTGACGCCGGAAATACCCAGGAGACCGCCGTGCTTTGTCAGCCCTTCCAGCACTTCATCCAGACTCATGCCTTCTTTCTGAAGGAAGGGAACGATAAAGGGGTCGATATCGCCGCAGCGGTTGGACTGAATGATTCCCACCTGAAGGGAAATTCCGAAGCTGGTATCCACGCTCTTTCCGTCGTCAATGGCGCACAGAGAGCCGCTTCCGCCCAGATGGCAGGAGATGGATTTTCCGGTGCTGCCGTACATTTCGGCCAGCGTCTCCGCCACATAGCTGTGGGAAGCCCCGTGGTAGCCCAGACGCTCGATCCCGTATTTCTCATACCATTCATAGGGAATGCCGTAGATTTTGCGCTCCATCGGAATTGTCTGGTGGAAGGCAGTCTCAAAGGCGCCTACCAGCATGGCGTCAGGCGTCAGCTTCTGAAACTGGCGGATGGCCTCCAGATAAGGTTTATTGTGGGCGGGAGCCACCACCATGTAATCTTCCATGCCCTGGAGCACATCGGGAGTCAGTTCATGGATGCCGTAGTGGCCCTTGGAAAGAACGGTCTTGAAGCCTACCCGCTCCAGCTCGGCCAGGCTTCCCAGCACGCCGTGTTCTGCGTCCAGAATATCGTCCAGAAAAAGCTGAATGCCTTCCGTATAGGT
>DVJR01000175.1 GCA_018716575.1 Candidatus Scatomonas merdavium
GGCGCATCCGGCGCCGTCCACTGGTACTGCCGCCCGGCGCGCTTATCATGAATATTCGTCTGAATAATCGTAATCCGATCCAGCTGCAGGCGAACACCGATCACCTCCATGAGCAGCCGGATCGCCGCGTCGAAACTGCTGGTCTTTTCAAAAATTTCAAAAGCTGTAGCCACAATATCATTGTGCAGATACCGCGCGTCAATCGCAGGATGACCTTCGCCGTCCTCCGAATCAGCCATCTCAAACCGCTGCAGGTTATCACAGAATACATACCGGTTCCGCCCGTTCTCCTTGGCCCGGTACAGCGCCCAGTCCGCATTGCTGAACAGCTGGTCATAGCTGTATCCCGAAACATTCTCCGGCAGGAAACAGACGCCCACGCTGCATGTCATGGAATAATCATTTTCCGAAAATGACAGGCTGCGCACAGCCTCTACCAGCTGCATAGCCTTTTTCGCCAGCACGGAATGCGCGATATCCTTCAGAAGCACTACAAATTCGTCCCCGCCCGCGCGCATGACAATGTCTTTTTTATCAAACAGCAGCTCCAGCAGCCGGGCCAGTTCAGCCAGCACCCTGTCGCCGAACAGATGGCCGTAATTGTCATTGACATTTTTAAAATAGTCAATATCAATTACCATAAGCCCGCAGGAATCATATGGACTCTTCTGCTGCAGATACTGATTGATCAGCTCCTTTCCGAAAAACTGATTGTACAGGCCGGTCAGCGCATCCTTTCTGGCCTGCTCCTTCAGAATTTCTTCCCTGCCTTTTTCCACTGTAACATCCCGGATGGTTCCGACCAGCCGGCCCGCCCAGTCCCGGCTGTCCAGAGGCGGGGCCGCATCCAGCATTTTCCGCCGCAGACTGCCGTCAGCCCCGCGCATCTGAATTTCTATCGGGCCCCTGAGGCTTCCCTGACAGAAAGCGCGGACTTTCCAGACATCGTCCGCACAGATCCTCTGATCCCTTTCTATCTGATTCAGAAAATCCTGCACTTCCACCCCTGTCTCCAGGGATTCGTCATAAAAAACAGCCCGCCCCGTTTTCTGGTCAAATTCAAAGACAGAAATCTCATTTCGCTTCAGCACCGCCGCAATCCGCTTCAACATCTCGCGGTCCACAGAAAGGCCGCCGGATATCTCTTCCTCTCTCCGGCCACAGGCTCCGTCCGCCGGACCTGTTTTCGTCTCTCCTGATTTCTGCATCCCATTCTCCTTTTTATACATTCCGCTTATTTCACTGATAATACTATACTACATTTCAGGCGCCCTGTCACTTGAAACTGCAACTATCTTCCCGGAACCTTTTGCTGCTGCCGCAGGATTTTTGCCGAAAAAAGGCCGAAAACACCCCGCCTCCCGCAAGGGAGCCGGGGTGTTTTCGGCTGTCTCTGCCGTTACGACAGCTCCAGCTTTCCGGTATAGAGCTGATAATACGTTCCCTTCTGCTTGATCAGCTCCTCATGCGTTCCTCTTTCGATAATCCGTCCATGATCCAGCACGATGATCGCATCGCTGTTCCGGATCGTAGACAGCCTGTGGGCGATGACGAACACCGTCCTGCCGCGCATCAGGTTATCCATACCCTTCTGCACGATGCTTTCCGTACGTGTATCAATGCTGGACGTCGCCTCATCCAGGATCAGCACCGGCGGGTCGGCTACAGCCGCTCTGGCGATAGCCAGCAGCTGCCGCTGGCCCTGGGACAGCTCCTGTCCGTCTCCGGTCAGCATGGTGTCATAGCCGTCCGGCAGCATCTGGATAAAGCTGTCTGCCTGGGCCAGCATGGCTGCTCCGCGCACTTCCTCGTCGGTAGCATCCAGCTTTCCATAGCGGATGTTCTCCCGGATCGTGCCGGTGAACAGGTGCGTATCCTGCAGCACGATGCCCAGAGAGCGCCGCAGATCCGCCTTCTTGATCTTGTTGACGTTGATTCCGTCGTACCGGATCTTGCCGTCCTGCACATCGTAGAACCGGTTGATCAGGTTGGTGATCGTGGTCTTGCCGGCTCCCGTGGAGCCTACGAAGGCCAGCTTCTGCCCCGGCTTCGCGTACAGGGTCAGGTCATGGAGAATCATCTTGTCGTCCGTATAGCCGAAGGACAGGTCGAAGAACCGCACGTCTCCCTTCAGCTCCGTATAGGTAACGGTGCCGTCCGCCTGATGGGGATGCCTCCAGGCCCAGACGCCCGTCCTCTCCTCGCTCTCCGTCAGATTGCCGTCTTTATCCTTCCGCACATTCACCAGCGTCACATAGCCGTCGTCCACCTCCGGCTCTTCATCCATCATGGCAAAGATACGCTCCGCGCCCGCCAGCGCCATAATGATGGAGTTGAACTGCTGCGCCACCTGCATGAAGGGCTGGGTAAAGCTCTTGGTAAAGGACAGATAGGCCACGATCGTACCAATGGTGATTCCTCCGATCTGTTCTACCATCAGAATGCCGCCCAGGATGGCTGTCAGCACAAAGAACAGGTTACCGATATTTCCCATGATCGGCCCCATAACGCTTGCGAAGGTATGCGCCCTGGACGAGCTTTCATACAGCTTCTCGTTCAGCTTGTCAAAGTCCTCCTCTGAGCGCTGCTCATGATTGAAAACCTTAACGACACGCTGACCGTTCATCTGCTCTTCCACATAGCCGGTCACATTCGCCAGATCCAGCTGCTGGCGCACGAAATATTTTCCGCTGTTGCCGCCCAGCTTGCGCGCCACCAGGAACATGATGAAAATCATGACAACGGCCAGCACAGTCAGAAGGGGGCTTAAAACCAGCATTGCAATAAAGGTCACTACGATGGTAAACGCCGACATCAGGACCTGCGGTATAGACTGGTTGATCATCTGGCGCAGGGTATCTGTATCGTTGGTATAAAGGCTCATAATAGAGCCGTTGGTATTCTGGTCGAAATAACGGATCGGCAGCGTCTGCATATGCTCGAACATCTCGTCCCTGACCCTTTTCAGCACGCCCTGGCCGATTTTTACCATCAGGCGGTTATACAGGAAGGACCCGATGACGCCCAGCACAAAGATACAGCCCAGTACATACAGGGCTTCATACAGCCCGGAAAAATCCGGATTCGCCTGCCCGATCAGCGGCCGGATATAATTATCCAGCAGAATTTTCATCGAAAAGGATACCGATATGGAAGCGACGGAACAGATCAGGATACATACGATTACAATTATAAATTCCTTTTTGAACGTTCCCGTCACGTATTTCAGCAGCCGGGCGGCTGTCTTCAGGGTGTTCTGCGGACCCTTTTTCTGCTTTTGATTACTCATTTTCAGCCCTCCCCTTTACCTGTGACTCGTATACTTCTCTGTAGATCTGATTGGTCTTCAGCAGCTCCTCCGAAGTGCCGATACCGTTGATCTCACCCTTATCCAGAATGATGATCATATCCGCATCCTCGATGGAGGATACACGCTGGGAAATGATGATCTTCGTAGTATCAGGGATTTCCTCACGGAAAGCCTTCCTGATCAGCGCGTCCGTCTTTGTATCCACCGCGCTGGTGGAATCGTCCAGGATCAGGATCTTCGGCTTCTTAAGCAGGGCCCTGGCGATGCAGAGACGCTGCTTCTGGCCGCCGGATACGTTATTTCCGCCTTCTACGATCATGGTATTATAGCCGGCAGGAAATTCCTGAACAAACCCGTCCGCCTGGGCAAGCCTGCATACTCTCTGCACTTCTTCATCGCTGGCACTTTCATCGCCCCACCGGATATTTTCATAAATGCTTCCGGTAAACAGGACGTTCTTCTGCAGCACCATGGAAACCTGATCGCGGAGAGCAGCCAGGTTGTAGTCCCGAACGTCGATTCCGCCCACCTTCAGGCTTCCCCCGGTAATGTCATACAGCCTCGGAATCAGCTGCACCAGCGTGGATTTGGCGCTTCCGGTGCCGCCGAAGATGCCGATCATCTGACCGGATTTAATATGCAGGTTTACATTCTTCAGAGACAGCTTGCCGCCCTCGCCCGCATAGCTGAAATTCACATTCTCGAAATCAATGTCGCCGTTGGGTACTTCTGTTACGGCATTTTCTTTGTCCTGCATCTCCGGCACTTCCTTCAGCACCTCTGTAATACGGTCTGTGGAAGCCCCTGCGATCATAATTAATACAAATACGAAAGAAACCATCATCAGAGACATCAGGATCTGCATGGCATAGGAAAGCACACTGGTCATCTGTCCCTCGTCCATAGTGGTAAACGCAATGGCGCGTCCGCCGATCAGTACCAGGCCCATAACCACCGCGTACATAACCAGCATCATCACCGGGCTGTTGAAGGCAACGATTTTCTCCGCCTTGGTGAACAGACGATACACCGTTTCTGAAATTTTATTGAATTTCTTAACCTCATGTTCCTCACGGACATACGCCTTGACCACGCGGGCTGCGTTCACGTTCTCCTGCACGTCGTTATTCAGAACATCGTACTCGTCGAACACCTGAATAAAATATTTGTGGGCTTTCTTGGAAATAAATATAAGCGCGAAGCCCAGAACCGGAATCGCCACCAGGAACATCATCGCAATATCAAAGTTGATGCTCAGCGTCAGAATCCAGGAGCAGACGATCATGATCGGCGCCCTGGCCAGCAGCCGCAGCGTCATCATATATGCCATCTGCACGTTGGTAATGTCGGTAGTCATTCTGGTTACCAGGCTGGACGGTGAAAAATGGTCGATATTTTTAAAAGAGAAATCCTGTACCTTATAAAAAATATCGTGACGCAGGTTTTTTGCAAAACCCGCTCCCGCTTCCGCGCCGAATTTTCCGGCCAGCGCGCCGAAAAACAGAGCGAGCATGGCCAGGACCACCAGCTGCAGCCCGACCCGGAGAATATACTCCATGTTCTGGCCCTGAATGCCCACATCAATGATGTCGGCCATCTTAAACGGGATCAGCACTTCCATGAAAACTTCCAGAATGACAAACAACGGTGTCAAAATAGATTGTTTTTTGTATTCCCGTACGGATTTTAATAAAGTTCTGTTCATACTATCTACCCTCTACTCGATATTGTTGTCGTGTCCGTATCTTCTTTAGATACATTTGCATAAATGTGTTTCAAATACTTCAGCAGGTCCGCCTGCTCTTTCCGGCTCAGCCCCTGTACAAGCTGCTTCTCCAGTCTCTTTCTTTCTGTAATTACCTCCTCGATGAACGTCTTTTCCTGACCTGTCAGCTTCACGATTTTCATGCGCCGGTCCCTGGGGCTGACCGTAATCTCGATAAAGCCCTTCTCCTTCATCAGACGCAGAATATTCACCGTAGTGGAATGCGCGTTCCGCATAAAATCCTGAATATCCTTCTGGCTGGTCTCTTCCTTCCCTTCACGCTGTTTGAGAAAATGCAGAATTTTCATCTGCTGCATCGTCAGATTGAATCCCCGGCAGTCTCTGTTGACCTTCTGGCCGATAGCCTCGCTGAGGATCTTGATCATCCCGCCTATACTCTGGTTTCCCATCATTCCCTGGCTCCTCTTTTCTGTAGCATCCTACATTTAAAGTGTCGCATGCTATATATTTTAAAGCCCATTTTTTTATTTGTCAACAGAGTTTTAACAGGCTGTCCTCCGTTCTTCCTTTTTCTGTTTTGTGAAATCTGTTGTGACATTTCCCCGAACCGGTTCTGAATTTGTCAGAAATTCAGCCAGCCTGCCCCCCGCAGGGAGCCGGCCGGCTGATAAATATGATAAACTTTCCGGATTTTTTCTTTTTAATCTCTCAGATGCAAAAGGCTACAGCCTGCACCGAAAATTCTCATATCCGAATTCTTTCCAGATGCGGCAGCTTCCGTCCTCCTCTTCAACAGCGATGGCAGGCAGACAGATGCCATTGAAAGTATTGTTTTTGACCATGGTATAGATGGCCATATCCTGAAATTCCAGCGTCTGGCCCACACAGAGGGGTTCATCAAAGGAATAATCCCCGATCACATCTCCGGCAAGACAGGTAGGTCCTGCCAGGCGGTATGTATGCAGCTTTTCTCCGGGTTTTCCGGAAGCTTTAAGCGGCGGCCGGTAAGGCATCTCCAGCACATCCGGCATATGGCAGGCCGCCGACGTATCCAGAATGGCAATTTCCATGCCGTTCCGGTTCAGCTCCAGCACCCGCGTCAGCAATACTCCCGCGTTCAGTGCCACAGCTTCTCCCGGCTCCAGAATCACCTCTGTTCCATACCGCTTCTGCACCCGACGGATACAATCCTCCAGCAGCGCCAGATCATAGTCCTCCCTGGTAATATGATGGCCGCCGCCAAAATTCACCCATTTCATCCGTTCCATCCAATAACCGAACTTTTCCTCCACAGCATCCAGCGTCACCGCCAGATCATCGGAATTCTGTTCGCAAAGCGTGTGAAAATGCAGGCCGTCTACCAGTCTCATCAGTTCCGGATCCAGCGCCTCCGCCCTGGTTCCCAGCCGGGAATACGGCGCGCAGGGATCGTAGATCGCATGCCCTTCCTGTGTGGAACATTCCGGATTGACCCGCAGCCCGACGCTTCGGCCTGCGTTTCGGATGCGCTCTCCGAACCGTTCCACCTGTTTCATGGAATTAAGTACGATGTGATCGCAGTATTTCAGAATCTCATCAAATTCCTCTTCCCGGTAGGCCGGCGAAAAGATATGGTTTTCCTTTCCCATCTCTTCCGCCCCCAGACGGGCTTCAAACAGGCTGCTGGCCGTAGTTCCCGACAGGTACTCCCCGATCAGCGGATACAAGCCGTACAGAGAGAATGCCTTCTGAGCCAGCAGAATCCGGCAGCCGGTCCGTTCCATAACTTCCCGCAGAATTTCCAGATTCTTTTTCAGCTTGCGTATGGAAATCAGATAGCAGGGAGTTGGCAGTTCATCTTTTCTCATGCCCCGTTCCTTTCGTTTTCCGGCGCTCTCCTGTCCGATCTTTTATATCTTCAGAAGGACAGCGCGCTGCTTCTCAGTCCTCCACCAGTTCCGGATTCTCGCTGACCTTCCAGGGCAGTCCGAAACGGTTCAGCGCGTCCATGAAGGGATCCGGATCGAATTCTTCGATATTCCAGACGCCGGGGCGCTGCCAGGTGCCGTTCATCACCAGCATGGCACCAATCATGGCCGGCACGCCCGTGGTATAGGCTACGGCCTGAGAGCCCACTTCCTTATAGCATTCCTGATGATCACATACATTATAAATGTAGATATTCTTCTCTTTTCCATCCTTTTTCCCGCGGAAAATGCAGCCGATATTGGTCTTTCCCTTTGTTCTGGGTCCCAGGGATGAGGGATCGGGCAGCACGGCCTTCAGGAACTGCAGCGGAACGATTTCCCGCCCCTCATACATAATCGGTTCAATGGAAGTCATGCCCACGTCCTCCAGGCATTTCAAATGGGTCAGATAACTCTGGCCAAAGGTCATAAAGAAACGAATTCTCTTAATGCCCGGAATATTCAGAGCCAGGGACTCGATTTCTTCATGATGCAGCAGATACATATCCTTCGGACCGATCTCCGGGAAATTGTAGACCTTCCTGATCTCCATGGGCTCTGTCTCCACCCAGCGGCCGTCCTCCCAGTAGGAACCCTTGGCCGATACCTCCCGGATATTGATCTCCGGATTAAAATTGGTGGCAAAGGGATAGCCGTGATCTCCGGCGTTGCAGTCCAGAATATCGATATAATTGATTTCATCGAAATAATGCTTCAGCGCGTAGGCAGAAAATACCCCCGTCACACCGGGATCAAAACCGCTGCCCAAAAGGGCGGTGATTCCGGCTTCTCTGTAGCGCTCCCGATAAGCCCACTGCCACTTATATTCAAATTTTGCCGTGTCCTCCGGCTCATAGTTGGCAGTATCCACATAATGAGTATTGGTAGCCAGACAGGCATCCATAATCGTCAGATCCTGATAGGGCAGCGCCAGATTCAGCACCACGTCCGGCTTTTCCTTCTGAATCAGCGCGATCAGAGCATCCACGTCATCCGCATCCACCTGCGCCGTTGTAATTTTCGTAGATGTAGTTCCTTCCAGCTTCTCCTTCAGCGCATCGCACTTGGACACTGTACGGCTGGCAATGCAGATCTCTTTAAAAGCTTCGCTGTTCTGGCAGCATTTATGAATCGCCACACCGGCCACGCCGCCGCATCCGATAATCAACGCTTTTCCCATAATTTTTATCCTCTCTTTCCCGCTGTAACTTTATATATCTGAAATATCAGTTTCTTTTATTCGCAAGAGCAATCAGAAGCTCCCTGATCACCTTTCCGGCCGTAGCCGTGGACACGCCGCTGGCGTCGTAATGGGGGCTTAATTCCACCGCGTCGCAGCCCACAATCTGAGCGTTTCCACAGATTTCCAGAAGTGCCAGAAGCAGTTCCGAAAATGTCACGCCGCCCGCTTCCGGCGTTCCTGTTCCAGGAAATACTGACGGATCCAGCACATCCAGATCCAGGGTCAGATATACCGGCCTTCCCTTAAATTCCTCCGCCGCTGCTTTTGCATCCTGCAGGCCGAAGGGACTCATCTGCACATGACCTTCTCCGGCCCATCGAAATTCCTCCCGGTCTCCGGAGCGGATACCCAGCTGCCAGATGCTTCCGTCTCCCACCAGCTCCCAGCACCTTCGCATAACACAGGCATGAGACAGCTTTACTCCCAGGTAATCCTCCCGGAGATCAGCATGGGCGTCCAGATGAATAATTGCCAGATCGGGATACTTTTTCTGCGCCGCCCGCACAGCTCCCAGCGTCACCAGATGCTCCCCGCCGATCAGGAAGGGCAGCTTGCCGTCCGCAAGAATTGCCGCACACCTTTCTTCAATCATACGCAGAGATTCTTCCGTGCTTCCCATTGGCAGCTCCGGATCGCCGCTATCAAATACTTTTCCGTCTGTCAGCTCTTTTTCCTGATAGGGGCTGTAGGTTTCCAGCCCGAAGGACTCCGCCCGCACCGCCTGGCAGCCAAACCTGGCGCCGGGCCGGAAGGACGTAGTAGAATCAAAGGGCGCGCCGTACAGGACGATGTCCGCCTCCTCATATTCACTGTCACAGCCGATAAAATTCACAATATTTTTACTCCACATCTTTCACAAGCTCCTCCACATACGCCGGCAGGGCGAATACCCCCGCATGCAGCCTCGGCAGATAATACCTTGTATGAATTCCCCGAAGATTCCACCGCACACCGTCCATATCATCCAGTGGGTGATATTTCTTTGACGCAAATCCGAAGAGCCAGTGGCCCGACGGATAGGACGGGATATGGGCCTGGTAAATACGGCTGATGGGGAAGGATTCCAGAATTCTCTTATGCATCCGCTGGCACTGAAAAGCTTCTTCCTTATAAAAAGGACTTTCGTGCTGATTGATCATGATGCCGTCCTCATGGAGGGCATTGTAGCAGTTTCCGTAGAATTCCTTGGTAAACAGCCCTTCCCCCGGCCCGAAGGGATTGGGGGAGTCAATGATAATCAGATCGTAAGCATCCGCCTTGGAGCGTACAAACCGCAGGCCATCCTCATGATAGATCTCCACCCGCGGGTCGTTCAGGCTGCAGGCCATCTGCGGAAAATACTTCCTGCATACCTCCACCAGCAGCGGATCCACCTCCACCACGTCAATCTGACGGATCTCTTCGTATTTCACAAGCTCCCGCACCACACCGCCGTCTCCGCCGCCGATAACCAGCACCTGCTGCACGTCAGGATGCACGGCCATAGGCACATGGCTGATCATTTCATGATAGATAAATTCATCCATCTCCGTCAGCATCAGATCTCCGTCGGCCACCAGAATTTTCCCGAATTCCCGGGATTCCAGCACATCGATCCGCTGATACTCGCTCTGGGCGGAGAAAAGCTGCCGTTCAATCTTGATGGACAGCTTCACATTCTCCGTATGCATATCGGAAAACCACATTTCCACCGTCAATCACCTGCCTTTCACTGATCTGCGCTCATGATTCCCTTCAGAACGTTGAGATACCGGATGTCCGGATCCTCCGGTCCAGTCATGGAACAGCCTTTTTCCTTGGCATAAATAATATAATCCAGAATTTCTCTGGTAATCGCTTCTCCCGGAGCCAGAATGGGAATTCCCGGCGGGTAGCACATGACGAACTCGCTGCATACACGTCCCGCCGCTTTTTCCAGCGGAACCGCTTCCTTTTCCGCATAAAAAGATTCCTGGGGCGTAGTAACCACATGGGGATCTATGTACTCCTGAGTCAGCATACCCGTCTTGTCCTTCTGATACCTGCGCTTCACCTCATACAGAGCGCTGACCAGCCGCTCCACCTCCTGGCGTCTGTCTCCGATGGACAGGTAAGCCAGAATATTGCCAATATCTCCAAATTCAATCTGTATGTCGTATTCATCCCGAAGGATATCATATACCTCAATGCCGGCCAGGCCGATCTCCAGCGTATGCACCGACAGCTTTGTGGTATCAAAATCATAGATGCTGTTGCCGTTGATCAATTCCCGGGAAAAGGCATAATAGCCGCCGATTTTGTTGATCTCTTCCCGGGCATACTGTGCAAGCTCAATTACCCGGCGGAAGGACTCCTCGCCCCGCAGCGCCAGATTTCTTCTGGAGATATCCAGGCTGGACAGCAGCAGATAGGAGGCGCTGGTGGTCTGACTCAGATTGATGATCTGGCGCACATACCCCTCTTTCATTCCCTCTCCGATCAGCAGCAGGGAGCTCTGGGTCAGGCTGCCGCCGGACTTGTGCATGCTGATGGAAGACATGTCCGCCCCCGCTTCCATGGCTGACACCGGCAGATCTTTGTTAAAATAGAAATGCGTACCATGGGCTTCATCCACCAGCACCTTCATCCCATGCTCATGGGCCAGTTTTACTATCGTCCGAAGATCAGAACAGATTCCATAATAGGTAGGGTTGTTGACAAATACCGCCACCGCGTCGGGATTCTGCCGGATGGCCTGCTCTACCTGAGACACCTTCATACCCAGCGAGATGCCCAGCTCCGGATTCACATCCGGATTCACATAGATCGGCTTGGCCCCACAGAGCACCAGGGAATTGATGGCGCTCCGGTGGACGTTTCTGGGAAGGATGATCTTGTCGCCCTTCTTGCAGCAGGCCAGCACCATAGCCTGCACCGCCGACGTGGTGCCGCCCACCATCAGGAACGCATGGCTGGCCCCGAAGGCCTCCGCCGCCAGCTCCTCCGCTTCACGGATAACCGACACCGGATGGCAGAGGTTGTCCAGAGGTTTCATGGAGTTCACATCAATTCCCACACATTTCTCCCCCAGCAGCTCCACCAGCTCCGGATTGCCCCGGCCGTGCTTATGCCCCGGCACATCGAAAGGCACCACCCGCATTCTGCGGAACTTTTCCAGGGCCTCATATATGGGCGCTCTCTTCTGTGATAATTCAGACATGGCAATATCCCCTCCAAAAAAACAAACGCAGGCAGGAATGGCATTCACATTCTTGCTTGCGTTCTATGTTCTATCCATAATAAATTCCCGCTTCCGGCTCCTCCTGCACAGGTCGCAGACTGAGACCGTGTTCCGCGGCATTACAGATAATTTCATTAGAGTCTATATAGCAAATATTTCACTTTTAATACTCTTATTGACCGTTTCACAAGTTGATGTGTTGCATCCAACACCGGTTATGAAGTAACCAACTTATAAAATTTGAGCTTTTAACTCAATCAATAAGGCAACGCTGTTGCCAAAATATTTGCATGGAAACTCTAATCTTATCTGCGTTCCATACGATTCACATTATAAAGCATTTTCTGTGGGAAGGCAAGTATTTTTTATTCTTCTTCCAGTATCACACACTGATTTCCTCTGGAAGCGAATACGCTTTCAAATTGCTGCCTGTCATATTCCACCTGCCCGGATATGGGGTCGCCTATCGTTACCGTTGTCTCCGTATAGCCGATCAGCACCGCGCCGTGATCGTTCGTGCTCCAGTCCACGTAATCCCCTGTCTCAGTATACCATCCTTGCGTTTCCCGCCGATCCTCCATGCCAATCGTCACCCAGACCAGCACCGGCGTGTCCTGGCTCACCAGCGCGTAAAGCTCTTCCGGCGCCGCGCCTGTCATATCCACCGCCTGCATGGAAATCCCGTTGGCCGAAAAAAAACCGTCTGCAGCAGTAATGATCGCACCCGTTCCGCATATGATTCCATGATCCGATGCCGGATCTCCGACAAAATACTGCCGCAGATCCGTGCCATACTGCCTGCCGTCCGCCCCATAGTAGAGGTTGGCAGAGGCAACCGGCAGGTACCGGGACGCCATTTCTACTTTGTCCGCAGCACAGCCATAATAATTCATGGCCATGGTCAGAGCTGTCACCTCGCAGCCTGTAGGCAGCTCGGGCATCTGATAAATGATCGGAAAATTCTGAATCAGGTACTCGGGTGGAGGAGCCGCTTCTTCCGGGTCTGTCCCCTCCGCCGGAATTACTTCGCTGCCGGCCGGGATTTCCCCTGAATCCTGTGTACTGCCTGGGACTTCCCCTGTCGCTTCGTCCGTCTCAGCTCCCGCCAGTATCTCTGACGTTTCTCCTTCCTCCCCGTTTTCTGTTTTCTCAGTCGCTGCTCCTGAATCCATTTTTGCCACTCCGCCCGTCGCTTTCTGCTCAAGGCTGGAAGAAGCTGAGCCCTGTCCGGCGCTTTCGGCCTGAGAACCGCAGCCCGTCAGAAGAACGGCTGCGCACAGCAGAGCCGTACAAAATACCGCCTGTCTTTTCACAGAACACTTTCCCCTTTCTATATCATTGCCTCTGATACACTTTCTTCATTTTCTGATATTTGTTCCTTTCTGACAGAAAGCACAGACAGGTTTCCTTTCCCTGTCTGTGCTTTTATTATGAAGCAAAATTTTTTCACTGTCCAATGCCTGTACCGTATCGCGGATAATACTCCAGAGTAATACAGGCCCGAAAGCATCCGCATCGTTTACTGATTTGCGAGTTCAAAGATTTCTTTTACCTCTCTGGCGCCCAGCGGTCTGATTCTGGTCAGCTTTAAGGTATCATTTCGTGTAGCATCCAGAGCAAGTGCTTTCAAATCATCCGCCGAGGGCTTTACCCCCAGTTCCTTTAAGCTCACCGGCATACCGATAAACCGGAAAAACTCCACAGTTTTGGCAATTCCCGTCAGCGCAGCCGCCTGATCGTCCTCCTGCTCCGCGCCCCAGACCTTTCGTGCATAACGGGCAAACCGGTCCACAGCTCCACCGTATATATACTTGGCCCAGGATCCCCAGACAGCGGCGAGGCTGGCTCCGTGAGCCACATCATACTTCGCGCTCAGCGCATGGCCCAGCTTGTGTACGGAAAAATCCTTGCCTCTTCCGGCTTCGGTCAGGTTGTTGTGTGAAATGCTGGAGCACCACATGATTTCCGCCATGGCATCGTAATCTTCTTTATTTTTCATAATAATCCGGCCATTTTCCACCACTGTGCGCAGCAGACCCTCGGCAATCTCGTCTGTCAGCTGGCATTTAATGCCGGGAATAAAATACCGTTCCATGGTATGCATCATAATATCCGTAATGCCGCAGGCCAGCTGGAACGCCGGAAGGGTAAAGGCCAGTTCCGGATTCATGATCGCAAATTTTACCCGGTTGAATTCTGAATTAAGACCTGCTTTTCTGCCCAGCTTTTCATTGGTAAGCACCGCCGAATCGCTCATCTCACTGCCGGCTGCAGGAATAGTCAGAACCACACCCACAGGCAGGGATCTGGTAAGCGGCGCCTGTTTCATCCAGATATCATCCCACAGCTTCAGATCAGGATTGGCCGCTCCGTGAGCAATTCCCTTTGCCGTATCAATAGAACTGCCGCCGCCCACAGCCAGGATCATATCCGCTTTAAAAGCCAGCGCCTTTTTCACGCCTTCTTCCGCAAATTCCAGGCGGGGATTGGGTCTGACGCCGCCAAATTCCTCATAAATGATATTTTCCCTCTCCAGCGATTCTTCTACTCTCTTCAGAAGCCCGCTTCTCACCACGCTGCCGCCGCCGTATACAATCAGCACCCGGCTGCCGCCCCACTTGGACACCGCAGCTCCGGTCTGCTCCTCCGTGCCTTTACCGAAAATCACCTCTGTCGGGGCATACTGCACGAAATTCTGCATAATCTATCCTCCTCCGTTTCTTTCCCTTTTCCCGCCGGCGTCTCCGCAGGCGTCGCTTTTCATCTTCTGTTCTCATTATTTCCGGAAACGCCGGATTTTTTCACTTTCCAGCCGGTAAATATCCGTCCGTCTGTTTTTCAGGGACGGCACCTGCTCCCGGACCGTCCGAAGCCGGGCGAGATCAATCTCTCCCATAGCCAGGCCTGGTTCCTCTTCCCTGGACAGCCGGGCGGTAATTTTTCCCCAGGGATCAATGAGCATCGTATGGCCCCAGGCCCGGAACCTGGGCTTCTGCCCGCACTGTCCCACCGCCGCCACGTAGCAGGTATTCTCAATGGCCCTGGCCCGAAGCAGCGGCTCCCAGTGATCCTTCCCCGTATTTGATGTAAAATTGGCGCAGTTGACAAGAAGCTCCGCTCCCCGCTCCGCCATCAGTCGAAACATTTCCGGAAAGCGCATATCGTAGCAGATGGAAAGCCCCATGGTACACCATGGAGTCTCTACAAGCGCGATTTCACTGCCTGCCGCCACGTCATCAGACTCCCGGTAGCTGGGGCCGTCCCGCAGCTCCACGTCAAACAGATGCAGCTTGCTGTATCTGCCTGCCAGCCGTCCGTCCGGGGCGAATACCAGAGAGGTATTCGCCGGCGCGCCCTCCGTCCTCTGCTCTGTAATACTTCCGCAGTGCAGCCAGACGCCGTATTTTACCGCCTGTTCCCGGTAGAACTCCGTCACCGGCCCCGGTATGAAAGCCGCATGGCCTCTGAAATCTGCTCCGATATAATCTGAGGTCTCCGGCAGCACCACCAGAGCTGCGCCCTCGGCCGCGGCCTCCCGGATATACTTTTCCGCCTGCCTTCTGTTGCCATCCCAGTCGTCAGAGGAATCCATCTGCACCAGACCGATCCGAAATTTTTCCTTATTCATCTGCCTGTTCTCCCGCTTTATTCTCCAAAAACATCTCCCGGCAGAGCTTTTTCCCCGTCTTTGTCCGGAAAACCCGTTCCAGCGCCGTTTCCACCGCTTCCCTCCCGGAATGCTCCTCAAATAAATTCACCAGGAAATCCGCTTCCACCAGAATCTGATAATCCGGGCCGTCTATTCCCTGATACGTATGATGGTGCCCCACCAGCCAGCAGATGCGCTCCACATCCGTTTTGGCAAAGCCCAGAGACTGAAGCAGTCTTTCCGCTTCCGGCGGCCCCTCCTGCTCCTGCAGCTTTCCTCCGCTGCTTCCGTACTTTTTTTCCGCATTCCGGATGCCGATGTCATGGACATAAGCGGCGGCCTCCAGACAAAACTGCGTATGTGCCTCCAGTCCTTCGGACAGCCCGATCAGCCTCGCAAAGCTGTGCACCTTCGTCAGATGCTGAATTCTCGCAGGGTCTCCTGCATTATATGCTATCATACCTTCAAAAAGTCTGTCCAGTTTTTCCATTTTTCCACCGCCTTTCCTCTGCCGCGCGCCTCCGGACGTCCATTCCCTCAGGCAAGCTCGGCCTCCCGCGCCGCCACATCTTTCCTGAACTGCTCCCAGGCGTCCTCATGATCCACAAAGTATTTGGGGCATTCCTTTCCTGTTACATCGTAATGGCGTATCACGCTGTCCACCGGCACGTCAAAATGACTGCACAGCCAGGCGGTCAGGTTTACCAGCGACTGATATGTCGCCTCTGTAAACTGCCCGCTTTCGTCCGGATGGCAGCATTCGATGGACAACGTATCCGAATTTCTGTCGTTGGAGGCATAGGAAATCTCCGTACTCGGGATACACTGAATGATCTCGCCGTCCATTCCGATGACGAAATGGCTGCTGGCATACGTCCCGGAACCATCCTTCAGCCCTTCAAAGTAATCCCTGTTCTCCTGAGCCGTGGTACCCGGATTTCCCGTGTAATGAACCACAATGCCGTTGATCTGCTCCAGGGCGATCTGCGGCCGCGAAAATTCATTGGGCGTCAGAAGCTGCACATCCAGCTCCGGCCTTCCCGGGTCTTCTGCCGTCCCGTCTCCGCCGAATGTACCTGTGAAAATGCCTTCGGATTCGCCATAGCCGCCGGCAAGCCGGCCCGGATTTATCACTGCCACAGCAATAATCACCCCCGCAGCAATTACCCCCAGGCCCAATATTCTTCTGTTCCTCTTTATCCGTCGGATTCGCTCGGCCCGGCTTTCTCTTCTTTTCTTCTGTTCCATAAGCCCCAAAAGGGCCGTTCGGCTCTTTTTACAGAACCGGCGGCCCTTCTCCTTCTGTTTATTCGTCTACGCTGTAATTTGGCGCTTCCTTGGTAATATGAATATCGTGAGGATGTGATTCCTTCAGAGAAGCCGCAGAAATCTTTATGAATTTGCCCGTCGTCTTCAGTGTCTCAATATCTTTCGCTCCGCAGTACCCCATACCGGATCTCAGGCCTCCGATCAGCTGGAATACAGTATCTTCTACCAGCCCTTTGTAAGCCACACGGCCTTCCACGCCTTCCGGAACCAGCTTCTTGGCATCCGTCTGGAAATATCTGTCCTTGCTGCCATTTTCCATAGCGGCGATAGATCCCATGCCACGGTATACTTTGTATTTTCTTCCCTGGAACAGTTCAAAGGTTCCCGGGCTTTCGTCACATCCTGCAAATATGCTGCCCATCATGCAGACGCTGGCGCCCGCCGCAATGGCCTTTGTCAAATCGCCGGAATACTTGATTCCTCCGTCAGCGATAATCGGGGTTCCCGTCTTGCGGGCTTCCTCATAGCAATCCATCACAGCCGTCACCTGGGGCACGCCGATTCCGGCCACTACCCGGGTGGTACAGATCGAACCTGGCCCGATACCCACTTTCACAGCATCCGCTCCGGCTTCAATCAGATCGTGCGTTGCAGCTGCCGTAGCCACATTTCCGGCGATAACCTGCAGATCCGGATATTTCTCCTTAATGGAACGCAAAGTTTTGAAAATATTTGCAGAATGGCCATGTGCTGAATCAATTACGATTACGTCTACATGGGCATCTACCAGCGCGCCTACGCGATCCAGAACATTGGCCGTAATGCCTACGGCGGCTCCGCAGAGCAGCCTTCCCTGGGAATCCTTGGCAGACAGAGGATATTTGATCTGTTTTTCAATATCCTTGATCGTGATCAGACCCTTCAAATTGAAATTCTCATCCACGATCGGCAGCTTCTCCTTGCGGGCCTTTGCCAGAATTTTCTTGGCTTCCGCCAGGGTCACGCCCTCACGGGCCGTCACCAGATCTTTGGAAGTCATGGATTCACTGATCTTCTTCGTAAAATCCTCTTCGAACATCAGATCCCGGTTGGTAATGATGCCTACCAGCTTCTTTCCCTCTGTGATAGGCACGCCGGAGATCCGGTACTTTGCCATCAGATTATTGGCATCCTCCAGTGTATTGTCAGGGGACAGAAAAAACGGGTCCGTAATAACGCCATTCTCTGACCGCTTCACCTTATCCACTTCTTCAGCCTGCTGCTCAATGGACATATTTTTGTGAATAATTCCGATTCCTCCCTGCCGTGCCATGGCAATGGCCATCCGGTGCTCCGTCACCGTGTCCATTCCGGCGCTCATCATGGGAATGTTCAGCTTGATTTTCTTCGTCAGATATGTGGTCAGATCAACCATATTTGGCGTTACTTCCGAGTACTGGGGAACCAGCAGCACGTCGTCAAATGTGATTCCTTCGCCAATAATTGTACCCATTTCTTTCCCTCCTTGTCATATTTTGTACTTGAGTGTAGCAAAAATGAAAAAGAATGTCAATCTGAAAATACTTTTCCCGGCATTTTCCGACAGAGATCCTTTATCATTTTCTCATTCGGTTCCAGCAGCACCCGCAAAAGCTTTCCACCGCGCCGCGCCGCCAGAGCGTAAACCTGCACGTTCTTCCTTCCCGATGAAAAATTTACGGTACGCCATACCGGCTTTTTCCTGCTGTCTCCATATTCCGACCAGTGTAGCGAGGAGACCGGAGCCAGGAATTCTATTTCCTCCGGCCGAAAAACAGCCGCCGGCCTTCTTCTGGTTTTTGAATAAATCCTGTCCACATCCAGCTCTCCGTTAATATAGAGATATTCGTATTCCACATCCAGCCTGGGCAGCAGCAGAATATCCGCCGCCAGCAGCCCCGCCGCCCCGATCAGAACCTGGGGCTGCCAGATCACGCCCGCCGCAATAGCTGCTCCTGTCAGCAGAATCAGAAGTACCTTAATAAAAATATCCAGTGGCGTGGCCTGCCGCGGCACCAGAATTTCCGTGTAGATATCACCCATATCAGGCCCTCCCTCTTCCTTATCCCTATCTTAACACAAACAGGAGCCATCGTCTATGCAATGGCTCCTGTAAATTTATATTTTGCTTTTTCTGTCTGTCCGGAAATTACATCATTCCCGGAGCTCCGCCTGCCGGCATAGCGGGCTGCGGTTCTTTGATAATGGATACAACAGATTCTGTGGTCAGCAGCGTGGAAGCTACGCTGGTAGCGTTCTGCAGAGCGCTTCTGGTAACCTTGGCCGGATCCAGAATACCTGCCTTCACCATATCCACATATTCCTCTTTGTATGCGTCAAATCCAACACCGATCTTGGACTCTTTTACCTTATTGATGATCACAGAGCCTTCCAGTCCGGCATTCTCTGCGATTGTAGCCAGAGGAGCTTCCAGAGCTTTCACCACAATCTTCGCTCCGGTCTTCTCGTCGCCTTCCAGAGAATCCACAAACTCTGCCAGCTCCTTGGTCGCATGTACATATGCGGAACCGCCGCCTGCGATGATGCCTTCCTCTACTGCGGCACGGGTCGCATTCAGCGCGTCCTCCATACGCAGTTTTGCTTCTTTCATCTCCGTTTCAGTTGCAGCGCCTACCCGGATAACCGCTACGCCGCCGGACAGCTTCGCCAGTCTTTCCTGCAGCTTCTCACGATCGAAATCAGAGGTTGTCTCCGCGATCTGAGCTTTGATCTGGCCGATTCTGCTCTGGATTGCGTCTTTCTCGCCGCATCCGTCAACAATAACTGTATTTTCCTTCTGAACTTTTACAGATTTCGCACGTCCCAGCAGATCCATGGTGGCATCCTTCAGCTCATAGCCCAGCTCTTCGGAAATCACCTTACCGCCGGTCAGGATTGCAATATCCTGCAGCATTTCTTTTCTTCTGTCGCCATAGCCCGGAGCTTTTACAGCTACTACCTTGAAGGTTCCGCGCAGCTTGTTGACGATCAGGGTAGACAGAGCCTCGCCCTCTACGTCCTCAGCGATGATCAGAAGGCTGGCGCCGGACTGCACAATCTGCTCCAGAAGCGGCAGAATCTCCTGAATATTGCTGATCTTCTTATCGGTAATCAGGATATACGGATTCTCCAGAGTCGCTTCCATCTTCTCCATATCAGTAGCCATATATGCGGATACATAGCCGCGGTCGAACTGCATACCTTCTACCAGATCCAGCTCTGTCTTCATGGTCTTGGATTCTTCGATGGTGATAACACCGTCTTTGGAAACTTTTTCCATAGCGTCTGCTACAAGCTCGCCTACCTCATCGTCGCCGGAAGATACAGCAGCAACTCTTGCGATCTGTGCCTTGCCGTCTACGGTCTTGCTCATCTTGGCAATGATCTCAACAGCCTTGTCTGTGGCCTTCTTCATTCCTTTTCTCAGAACAATGGGATTGGCGCCTGCTGCCAGGTTCTTCATGCCCTCATGAATCATAGCCTGTGCCAGAACTGTTGCGGTGGTAGTTCCGTCTCCGGCCACATCATTGGTCTTGGATGCCACTTCACGGATGAGCTGTGCACCCATATTCTCAAAGCCGTCTTCCAGCTCGATTTCCTTCGCGATGGTTACGCCGTCGTTGGTGATCAGCGGAGCGCCGTACTGCTTATCCAGCACAACGTTTCTTCCTTTGGGTCCCAGGGTCACACGCACCGTGTTGGCCAGTTTATTTACACCTGCTTCCAGAGCGGCTCTCGCCTCTGCTCCGTATTTGATTTCTTTTGCCATAGCTGTTTGCCTCCTAAATTTTCTAAACTGATTATTAAGAACGATTATTCTACAATTGCCAGAATGTCAGACTGTTTCACAACAATATATTCTTCTCCGTCCAGCTTCACTTCTGTGCCGGCATACTTGGAATAGATAACCTTGTCGCCGTTCTTGACTTCCATCTTTACCTCTTCTGTTCCAGGTCCTACAGCGATTACTTCCGCTTCCTGGGGCTTCTCCTGAGCCTGTGATGTCAGGATAATTCCGGATTTTGTTTTTTCCTCTGCTTCCAGCTGTTTTAATACAACCCTGTCGCCTAACGGTACTAATTTCATGTATGTTGCCTCCTTTAGAAATTTGCTTTCTTGTGTTATTAGCACTCATCAAACTCGAGTGCTACTTGATGGTTCCTATATTAGTTAATTCCTTTAATTTTAGCAAATTCAAAAATTATAAGTTTTTCTCTCTTTTTTATATGAAATCTCATTATTTCTCATTATTTCTTTTATTTTTATACTTTTTGTATTTTTTCAAATTTTACATTTTCAAAACAAAAGTCAGGCGCCCCCGGGTTCCGCGCTGTTTCCGGCTGCAGTTCTCTGCTTTCCGGCCGCATATACGGATACCCGGACGCGCCTGACGGCTGATGTCCGGTTTCTTCATGTCGTTCCTATGATTCCTTTTCTTTTTCTCCGTTTTTCTGATTCTTTTTGCTTTTGATTTCCTTCAGTTCATCGAAAATATAGTCATTCAGGACTTTAATGTAGGTTCCCTTCATGCCGCTGGATCTGGATTCAATGACGCCCGCACTTTCAAATTTTCTCAGGGCATTAACGATTACAGATCGGGTAATGCCAACCCGGTCGGCAATTTTGCTGGCTACCAGGATGCCTTCTTCTCCGTCCAGTTCATCGAATATATGGATAATGGCTTCCAGTTCGGAAAAGGACAGGGTGCTGAATGCCGACTTCACAACCTGAATCTTTCTGTTTTCCTCTACATTCTCTTCATTGACTGAACGCATCATCTCCAGTCCTACCACAGTCGTGCCATACTCGCTGACAATGATATCGTCAATGTCGTACTGGGGTTCAAAACGGTACATGAAAACGGTGCCCAGCCTCTCGCCCGCAATTTCTATCGGATTGATAATCGCCGTATATTTCGCTGCGTTTTCACCGGCAAAGCCCAGTGTCTCCAGATTAACATTCTCCTTGGTGGACAGCACGCTTAAAAATCTGTCGTTCAGCAGCTCATCCACATGACCGCCCACAGTATCTACGATCAGCTCCTGAATCTCCTCTACACCCGGGCAGGTACCCACTCCCAGCACTTTTCCTTTTTTGCTGATCACAAGAATGTTTGATTCCAGACATTCCATCATCACCTTACAGATGTCATTGAATACAACTTTAGTCGAGTTATTATTATGCAAAAGCTTGTTGATTTTTCTCGTTTTGTCCAGTAATTGTACGCTCATTTCCCTCTCCTTTCATATTTTTTCGGCTCATTAAGCACCTG
>DVJR01000176.1 GCA_018716575.1 Candidatus Scatomonas merdavium
CTTTTGTCGTGGCGGTGCAGGTATTCCAGCGGATCCTCCAGGGTGATAATGTGCTTATCGGCCGTATGGTTGATATGGTCGATGATACATGCCAGAGTTGTGGATTTCCCGCTGCCGGCAGGGCCGGTCACCAGAACCAGGCCTTTGCTTAGGGAGCCCAGCTCGATGATACTGGAGGGAATGTGCATTTCCTCCGGCGTGGGCAGCGAGAAACGAATCACGCGGATCACGGCGGCCAGGGAGCCGCGCTGCTTGTAAGCGTTGACCCGGAAGCGGCAGATGCCGGGCAAGGCGAAGGAAAAATCGTCGTCCCCGGTCTGCAGAAGCTCGTCCATGTCCCGGCCGCCTGCCAGCGCATAGATGTCCTGGATCATCCGGGCTGTGTCCTCGGTCATCAGGCGTTCGCCCTCCTCAGTCAGAAGCTGTTCATTCTTCCGGTAGGAAAGGGGACGTCCTGCGATGATAAAGAGATCGGAAGCGCGAAGCTCGGCGGCGCGCTGTAAAATTATTTTTGTTTCCATATATTCCTCCTGTGGAATTTCTGAGACGGCATCGCCGTCTTACGGCTGAAGGACGGGCAGGGATGTGTCGCCGTCCCATTCCTCTGTGGATACCTCCCGGAACTGCAGGATACGGAAAAAAGAACCGTCTTCCTGGTCCGGATTGCAGGCTTCCAGAGCAACGTATAGTTCCCTGCCCTCCTCTACAGGCACGGAAAATTCATATGTTTTCTGTGTATCCTGCCAGGTGCCGTCCTCCCATGCCTGCCGGAGTTCTCCATCGATTTTGGCGATGCGGCGGTGCGCTTCGCCGGAAGCAGTATAGTAAGCGATGGTGCGCTCTGCCAGCTGATCTGCAAAAGAAGCGTCCTTCCGGGTGCTGATATAAGTCAGTGTGGCAAACGTGACCATGCACAGTATGATGAAGATTGTCAGGATGGACACGGTGCCCATGTTCATGACCGGGTATCTGGTTTTCTTCATAGGCCCTCCTTCCTGAGATCAGTTCTGTAGCACTGGGTGGTCAGAGTATAGATTTCTTTGCCGTCGCTGTATGAGACGGCAATAGTTCCGCACAGCAGAATACCTTCCGGAGACGGTGCCTCTTCTTCAGAGATGTCTGCTGACATCCGGTAAACTGCTTCAGAAAGCGGACAGGCGTTCCAGTCGCTGTCATAGCCTGCCAGAAACGTGTTCTCATCCCAGATGCTTTCCGGAAACAGGGCTTCCATGGATTCCGGGGTGCCGTCCCATGTCTCCAGCGCTTCCGCCGCGCCGGATGCAATGAGCACAGCATGATTCAGGGCGGCCGTTTCCTCACTCTGCACATGCGCACGGGAAAAAAGCCGGATGCAGACGGCACTGGCAATAGAGAAAAACAGGATAGCCAGGATAATTTCCATCAGAAAAAGATTGGATCTTCTCTGGAGTCTGTGTCTCATAAGCCGCCTCCTTCCTCCGCGGTTTCGGTCTGCGAAGCGTTGGCGTCCGGTTCAGCTGACGGATGAATCAGGGTGGAAAAGGTATTTCCCTCTGTATCCGATACAGTGATCTGCAAAAGGCCTTCGTCCGTTTTTTCGAATTCCAGTGAGTTTATTTGCAGAAGGGCCGTTCCGTCAGAAGAATCGGCAGGCAGGCCCTGGCGGACGAACAACTCCCTCATCTCTCTGTCACAGGCATAAATATAGGTAATATAAGCCGTATCCTGATATTGAGAGGAGAGCAGCAGGGCAGGTACGCCGTCGTCAGTTTCTCCCAGAGAGACGCCGCCGCTGTCATTCTGCCGGATCTTTTCTGTGATGTAAGAAAGAGAGGTCTGCAGATGATAGTTCCGGTCCGAATTGCGGACTGTATTCCGGTATACGTTGGCTCCTGTCATAATGACCAGGACGCCTGTGATCAGGAATACGCAGAGCAGGGCCACAGAAAAGAGCAGCTCCGTTACATGATTTTTTTCTGTGATCTTCATACCAGCCTCCTGCTATTTGCGGATGACGGATATTTCGGGCATCATATTCTGCCCCTCCGCCGTATAGTCTATAAAAAACCGGGAGGCATCATAGGTGATGCCGTACTGCTTCAGAAGCTGTTCCAGGCTCTCGGGATAAAATCCATTCACGGCGTAGCTGTGGACAGCGCTCTGTATCAGTACCCGTTCCAGATTGTCCTGCTGTTCGTCCAGGGAGCTTTTCGACCAGGAGGATATCAGGGAAAGAAGCAGGAACAGCAGAAGCAGAAAAAGTATGACCGACAGGAGGATGTTTCTGCTACCGGTCGTTTTTTTTGCGCCGAATCTTGCCATTGGCCACCTCCTACATGCCGGATAAAATGCCCATCAGCGGGAGCATAACGGACAGCAGAATCACTCCGGTAATTACGGAAAGAATCGCTACCAGCGAGGGCTCCAGCACAGACAGGAGGCCGGAGAGACGGCTGTCCAGCTCATCTTCACAGCGGGCCGCGATTTTTTGCATGACTTCATCCAGTGTACCGGTTTTCTGCGCCACCAGAATCATACGCCCGTAGACGCCGGTAAAGATTCCGGCGTGGGTGCAAGCCTCCGACAGGTCTCTGCCGTCGGCCATTTCCTGCCGGCACAGCTCCAGCTTTTTCCGGAACCGTTCGCCTTCTGTCAGGTCTGAGGCCATGGAAATGCTCTCCTCCGGCGAAAATCCGCTGGACAGCAGCAGGGAGAGGCCGCCGGCGAACCGGCAGGAAGAGGTCAGGTCAGAATATTTCCGGGCAAACGGAAGGCGGCCGCCAAGAGACGACAGGACAGCCTGACCTCTTCGGGTGCGGGTCAGATACAGAACCAGAGCCGCCAGAGTCAGCAGAATGATGATAAAGACCAGTCCGTAGCGGTTCAGAAAGCTGCCGAATTCCATAAGCCCCTGGGAGGCCAGATTCATTTCCGAACCCAGCTGGGCAAATACCTGATTGAATACGGGAAGGACTCTGGTTACCAGGACAGCTACTACTGCAAGCATCATCAGAAGCATGACCATGGGATAGGTGACGGCGTTTCGGACGGATTCGGCAATGCCTGCCTCCCGCTCATAGAAGGAAGCCAGAGAGTGCATGACCTTGTCCAGCTGTCCGGACTGTTCTCCGATCCGGCACATTCGCAGAAAATACGGCGGGAATATGCCGGGCGCTTCCAGGGCGGAAGAAAGCTGCCCTGTGTCGCTTAGGGTATCGTAGATTACAGTCAGGATCTTCTCATCTTCCCGGGATTCCGCTTCCTCCCGCAGAATAGCGATTCCCTCCAGGGAAGAAATACCCGCCTGCAAAACCATGGCCATCTGACTGCAGAAGGCCGCAATTTCCAAATTTGATAATTTTTTAAATGTCTGGTGTTCTGCCATATCTGCTCCTTTCGCAACTTCCTGGATAAGTCTATCGGGAATATTTTACAATGTAATTGGTGCCGTCTCCGATGTAATCCCGGACAGCTTCCGGATCGTTAGATGCCGCCAGGGTGGGATCAATCAGTGACCAGCTTTTTCCGTCGAACTGTATTACGTTATCCACCCAGCCAATTTCGTCGATGTAGGTGCTGATCCAGGCGTGATATACTTCGCCGGAGTAGCCGATTTCCAGTTTGGTTGGAATGCCCTGGGACCGGAGCATGGCTGTCATCAGCGCGGCGTAGTCAAAACAGATCCCTTTTCCGGTGGAAAGCGTCTCATCCACATCCGGCAGATAACCGCTCTGTACGGTTCTTGCCTTGTCATCGTCGTAGGTTACGTTTCCAATAACATAGTTATATACAGAGGTGATGACGTCCAGGCCGTCTGATGCGTTTTCGGCCAGAACAGCTGCCTGTGCGACTGCGGCGCTGTCCTCGGTGAACCAGGTATACTGGTTGGGATAGAGAAAGGGGCGGAACTCATCGTTCAGGGTCACGTCCAGCGTCTCTTTGTATAGGTTGGAATACAGATCAGCTTCCACGTGCTCCCGGACGTCGAGGGTATAGGTACCGTCCCCGCCGGTCAGAGGCAGCGCCATCCAGGAATCAGACGGCGGAAGATCGTAGGTATAACGTATATCGTCCGGCGTTACCACGAAGAATTTAATCTTGGAGGCGCTGCCCAGATAGCGGACCATGATATAGCCTTCTGTGAGATTGGAGACATCAATGGCCACACTGTCATTTCCGAGAATTACAGAACCGTCGGCAGTGGGCGTGAGAACTTTTGGTGCATTATCCCACTGTCCTTTTGCTGAAACAGAGCCGTCTGAAACTGTGCCGGCAATGTTATCCGTCTCAGATGAGACGGAACCGGAGGTTTGTTCAGACGGGCTCCCGGATGAACCAGTCGTATCGGATGCGTCCCCGGAGGAAGCTCCGCTGCAGCCGCAAAACAGTACGGCAGTCAGAAGCAGGCCGGAAAACAGGGTTTTCAGACAGCGGTGCATGGTAATCCTCCTTCCTCCTTTGAATGGCAGATTTCTGATGGCTTTATCATATCACAACCCGGTCGGCAGGAAAAGGGATTTTCTTAAGGCCGGCGGGACAGACAGGTTTTTTCTGTTTTCAAATATGATTTTCTGGTGTAAAATAGAAATAATATCAGGCAGGACAAAGGAGTCTTACAGGGCTTATTTGTCCTGCCTGTTTTCTGTCCGGCAGAGCGCCGGAGACGGGTAGAAGGAGGATAAGATATGGCGGCATTTGACAGAATTTGCAGTGGCTATGCGGGGCTGGACGAGGTTCTGGATTCCATACGGCTGGGGGACAACGTGGTGTGGCAGGTCTCGGCGGTGGAGGAGTTTCGGATGTTTGCAGAGTCTTTTGTACGGCAGGCGGTGCGGGACGGAAGAAATGTAATCTACATCCGCTTCGCCCAGCATGAGCCGGTGCTCCCGGATCTGGCCGGGGTACACGTCCGGCAGTTTGATCCGGATCAGGGCTTCGAAGCCTTTACCGTGGAGATTTATCACGAGATTACCCGGCAGGGGCGGGAGGCCTTCTATGTATTTGACTGCCTTTCAGAGCTGCAGTCGGCCTGGTATACGGATCTGATGATGGGAAATTTCTTTCAGGTTACGTGCCCGTATCTCTTTGAGCTGGACACGGTGGCGTATTTTCCGCTGATACGGGGGCGCCATTCCTTTGACGCCGTATCCAGAATCCGGGATACGACCCAGCTCCTTCTGGACGTCTACACCACGGAGCGCCATGTATACCTGCGGCCCCTGAAGGTCTGGAACCGCCATTCGGAAAATATGTTTCTGCCCCACAGGCGCCGCCTGGAGGGGGACGAGTTCGTGGCGGTGAACAGCGGCGTGGAGCTGAGCCGTTATTATCAGGTGGTGCAGATGGCGTCCGCGGGAAATCAGGATCAGCACTACGACAGCCAGGACCGCTTTTTCAGCATGGCGAAGATGGAATATATACGCGGAAATTTCAGTCCGGAGACGGAAAAGCAGATCATCGACAGCACCATGACCAGAGATGAACGGCTGAAAGTCATGGTCCGGAAATATTTCGGGCCGGCGGACTACTTTCTGCTGCGGGACCGCATGATCGGCAGCGGCTCCATCGGCGGAAAGGCCTGCGGTATGCTGCTGGCCAGAAAGATTGCCGAAAAGGAGATTCCCGAATTTTCCGCCTGCAGCGAGCCGCACGATTCCTATTATATAGGATCGGATGTGTTTTATACGTATATTGTCTACAACGGCTGCTGGAAGCAGCGGATACGCCAGCGCACCCCGGAGGGCTATTTTTCCGAGGCAGAGGCGCTGAAGCAGAGCTTCCTGCACGGGAAATTTCCCCTGGCGATTCGGGAACAGTTTCAGAAGGTTCTGGATTATTTCGGTCAGTGCCCCTGCATCGTGCGGTCCTCCAGCTTTCTGGAGGACGGCTTTGGCAATGCCTTCGCAGGGAAATACGAGTCGGTGTTCTGCGTGAATCAGGGGGATCCGGAGGAACGGCTGGAAGCCTTTGAACAGGCGGTGCGGACCGTCTATGCCAGTACCATGTCCTTTGCGGCCCTGGAGTACCGGCAGCAGAGGGGGCTGGCGGAGAAGGACGAACAGATGGCGGTACTGGTGCAGCGGGTATCCGGTTCTTATTTCGGCCGGTATTATATGCCTGGCGCGGCCGGCGTGGGCTACAGCCACAGCGCCTACAAGTGGCTTCCGGACATGGATCAGGACGCGGGTATGCTGCGGCTGGTGGCCGGCCTTGGAACCAGAGCTGTTGACAGAACCGGAGAGGATTATCCCCGGCTTGTGAATCTGGACCGGCCGGAAGCCACGGTTCATACCACGCTGGCAGACCGGCACCGTTTTTCCCAGAGAAATGTGGATGTGCTGGACTGCCGGGAGAATGCGGCGCGGACGGTTCCCGCCACGCAGATGCTGGAGAGCCTGCCCCAGTGGTATGTGGAAACGGTGATGGAGCGGGATTATGATGCCGAGGACCGCCTGCGTGAGATGGGGCGCTTCCGGAAGGTCTGGTTCGTGAGCTGCGGGAAGCTGCTGAAAGAGGAACGGTTCACGGGCCTGATGCAGAAGCTGCTGAAAAACCTGGAGCGGGTCTATGAGAATTCCGTGGATATCGAATATACGGTGAATATGGATGAGACGGGAGATTTCGTGGTGAATCTGCTGCAGTGCCGTCCGCTGTACCGGCCGTCGCAGCAGAATGCCGGGCAGGACCGGGAACCCGTCATGCAGAGAACCCTGTTCCGGCTCCGGGATTCTTCCATGGGTCTGCCCGGACGGCGCGGCCTGGACGTGGTGGTGCGGATCGATCCGAAAGCCTATTCAGAATATCCGTATTCCCAGAAGTACAAAGTGGCCCGGGCTCTCGGAAAGATTAACCGCTGGTATCGGAATGCAGGAAAGGGCCTGCTGCTTCTGGCGCCCGGACGGATCGGCACCTCGTCGCCGGATCTGGGCGTCCCGGCGGATTTCGGAGAGCTGTCCGCTTTTTCCGCTGTGTGCGAGGTGGCGGATACCCGGGCGGGCTATATGCCGGAGCTCAGCTACGGCAGCCACATGTTCCAGGACATGGTGGAAGCCGATATGATTTACGGCGCCATATGGGACAATGAAAAAACCCTGGAATACCATCCGGAAATGCTGGAGGATTATCCCGACCTGTTCGGAACCATTTGTCCTGATCTGCCGGAGCTTGGAGCTATGTTTGAGGTGCGGGAGGTGCCGGGTCTTCTGTACTGGCTGGACGATACGGGACGGATGGCCGTGTGCGGGCTGCCGGAAGAGGAAGCTTGCGCCCGCTGAAAAAATATTATATGATTATTCTGGATTTTAATCTTTCTTTAATCTTTCTCATATAAAGTATAACCATACAAAACAAAGCAATGATATGAGAGAGAAAGGGGAATAAAATATGAAAAAACGTTATTTAGCAGCAGGTATTCTGGCAGCAGGTGTGCTTCTGGCGGGATGTCAGTCGGCAGGAGGCGAGACGGGAGCAGTTCTGGAGCAGCATAGTGCGCAGGCGGCACAGAGCATGGCTGATAATGGAATCCAGGCGACTGCGCCAAAGGGAAATGAAAACCAGTCATCAGATGATTCTGCCGCTTCATCGGCGCAGGCCTTGACGGCAGATGTACAGAGCAGTTCTCAGAGTACCTCACAGGACAGCGCCGGGAATGGGGCGCAGAACGAAAGTCAGAGCGGCACTTCAGCTTCCGGCGGACAGATTACGGAAGCTCAGGCGAAGGAGATCGCGCTGACAGACGCCGGAGTCTCGGAAGCAGATGTGGGAGACTTCATCCGGATCAGGCCGGATCGGGATGACGGCTATCAGATCTATGAAGTGGAATTTTATGTGGGCGCAGCGGAATACGATTACGATATTGACGCGTCTACGGGTACGATCCTGAGTCGGGATTATGACATTGAGGACGATTTCGCCAACACATCGGCCGGTGTGCTGGATCAGGACAGCGTCATTCAGATTGTGCTGGAACGGGTGCCCGGAGCTTCGGCGCAGAATGTGAGGATCGAGCTGGATGAGGATGACGGGCGTCTGAAATATGAGGGCGAGCTTTATTATAACCATGTGGAGTATGAATTTGAAATAAATGCGGAAACAGGAGAGATCCTGGAATGGAGCGAGGACAGGTAAAGGGAAGAGAGAGGCAGCGGAATTATGAGGATACTGGTTGCAGAGGATCAGAAGGATATGAACCGGCTGATATCCAGGCGACTGGCAGAGGAGCAGTACAGCGTGGACTCCTGCTATAACGGGCAGGAGGTGCTGGACTATCTGGAGTGCGCGGAATACGATGCTATTGTGCTGGATATTATGATGCCTGTTATGGACGGCCTGCAGGTGCTGAAGAAGCTCCGGGCACGGGAGGATCATATTCCGGTGCTGCTGCTGACTGCCCGGGACAGCGTGGAGGATCGGGTCAGCGGCCTGGACGCAGGTGCGGACGATTATCTGGTGAAGCCCTTCGCCTTCGAAGAGCTTCTGGCCAGAATCCGTGTGATGCTGAGAAAACCGGCTGCCGTTCAGACAACGGTCAGCCGGGTGGCTGATCTGGAGGTTCATATGGACACCCGGCAGGTATTCCGCCAGGGAAAGGAGATCCGTCTTTCGGGAAAGGAATTCTCTCTGCTCCGCTACATGGTACAGAATTCCGGCATTGTCCTCTCCAGAGAAAAGCTGGAGCAGCATATCTGGAATTATGATTACGCGGGCGGTTCCAATGTAATCGACGTCTATATCCGGTATCTGCGGAAAAAAATTGACGACGGATATGAGAAGAAACTGATTCATACGGTCCGGGGAGCCGGATATGTGCTGAAGGAATAGAGGAGCAGGCATGAAGCATATTTCTCTGAAAATCAAGCTGACGCTTTTGTATACCGTTCTGATGACAGCAGTGGTCTGTGCTATACTGGCCCTGCTGTTTTCGTTGAGCGGTCAGGAGCTGCTGACCGGAGTGCAGGCCAGGCTGGAGCAGGAGGTAGCCGCGGCAGGCGCTGATATTGAATACGACGGAAGCGGCCTGGATTTCGATTCGGATATTATGGATCTGGAGTATGGCATCTATCTGTCCGTGTATGATTCGGAGGGCTATATGCATTATGGGCGGGTGCCCTATGACTTTGACAATTCAGTGCCCTTTGAAAATGGAAATATCCGGCGGTTTGACGGGGACGGAGTGAGCTTCTATGTGCTGGACATGGTACATCAGATAGAGGGGTACGGCCCTGTGGTAGTCCGGGGCGTAGCTTCGATTACGGATGCGGAGGGCAATTTTCACACTACCATCCGCCTGGCTGTCATATTGCTGCCGCTTATAGCCGCAGCGACTGCTGTTATGGGCTATCTTATGACCAGAAAAGCGCTGAAGCCCGTAGGACAGATTACGGAGACAGTGCGAAAAATACAGAGAGATGGGGATATTTCCAGACGCATTCGCCTGGGGAACGGCAGGGATGAAATCTATCGGATGGCCGCGACTTTTGACGATATGCTGGAGCAGGTGGAAAGCGGCATGAAAAGGGAGAGGCAGTTTACATCCGACGTATCTCATGAGCTGCGGACGCCCATAGCCGCCATGATGCTGCAGTGCGAGGAGCTGCTGTCCCGGACGGATCTGACGCAGGAGACGCGGGAAGGAGTGGAGATGCTTTTTCGAAAAACAGGCTACCTGTCCCAGATGATTTCGCAGCTTTTGCTGCTGTCCCGGGCAGATCAGGGAAGAGCGCGGCTGACACTGGAGCCGCTGGACTTCAGCGAACTGACCGCAATGGCGGCGGAGGAAGCACAGGAAGCCGGAAGAGAGAAACGTATTACGGTACAGTCGCAGATAGAACCTGGGCTGTGTCTGCGCGGAGACGAAACTCTGCTGATACGGCTGTGGATGAATTTGCTGAATAACAGTATTTCCTATGGAAAGGAAGGGGGGCATATCTGGCTGTCTCTGAGCCAGGAGGGAAGATATGCCCGTGCGGAAGTGAGGGATGACGGGATTGGCATCAGCCCGCAGGATCTTCCGCATATCTGGGAGCGATTTTATCAGGCAGATCAGGCCAGAAGCCGGGAGGGAAGCTCCGGACTCGGTTTATCTATGGTACAGTGGATCGTGCAGGCTCATGACGGGGAAATATCTGTCCGCAGCCGTCCGGGAGAGGGCACGGCATTTGTGTTCCGGCTGCCGCTGGCTGAAGAACAGGAGCACAGGAACTGAAATGCCGGCGGAGAAGACAGGAGAGAAGAAGGGACGCAGCAGAGAAATATATCGAATAGAAGATTCCTGCCGGAGAAAAAACATGATATAATAAAATACGGCGGTAAATGCCAGAAGAATATGAGGGGGAAAACAGGATGAAAAGAAAAACAGCAGTTCGTCTGATTGCAGTATCGTGTGCAGTCTGTATGCTGCCCTTTGCAGGCTGCGGCAGAAGGGAGACGGCGCAGAGTCTGGCTGCCGACGTGGCGGAGAATATGAACGCGGCGGAATCTGTTTCTCTGAATATTACGATGGATTTTGCGACAGTGCTGGATATGGGCAGTGTTGACGAGAGCCTTGGAAGCGTGACGATGTCCATGAATATGGATCTGGACGCGGAGACGACGAAAGATCCTTCCGCGGCGTATCTGACGGGTACGACGTCTGTGAGCGCGGCGGGGGAGAGCCAGGAGCAGGAGGTAGAGTCCTATGCCCTGGAGGAGGATGGAGAATATGTCAGCTATAGCTGGGACGGAAGCCAGTGGTACCGGACGGTGACGGATACGGCCGGCACGACCATGATAGAGAATGACATTTACCAGGCCATCGCGGACGGCGACCTGGAAGCGGAGCTGGACGAAGAGATGGCCCTGATCGACAGCAGGGACGCCTACGTGATCCGCTGCACCCTGTCCGGCGACGAACTGCGGGAAATGCTCAGTTTTTCCATGGAGGATACCGGCATGATTACGGAGGATTCCATAGACTGGGAGGAAATGGAAGCGGCCGCCAGGATTTATGTGTTCAGCGATACGAAGATGCCTGCCAGAGTCCGGATGGACTGCCGCGATCTGGGCGATGTGATCATGGCCGCTTCCGTAGGGATGACGGGCGTGAATACGGACGTGCAGAAATTTGATATAGAGATCAATTTCCGGGAGTTTGACGGTGTGGGGGAGATCACCGTTCCTGCTTCCGTGAGAAACAATGCGGTGGACAGCGCAGGGGACAGCCTGACCGGCAGCGGAGACGGGGATACAGGTGACGATACCGATGATTCCGGATATGATACCGCGGGCGGCATCAGCGGCCTGGCGGACAATATTGAAGGCTGGAACGGCGGCACGGGAGACGCGGACGATGCCGCGGATTCCGGCACGGCGGATACTGACACGGCGGATACCGGCGGAGAGACTGCGGATGCAAACGGCAATTATACGGTCTATTCTTCGGATGCGGCCCATTCTGCGGTTATTACCATGGTGGATGGACAGGAGTTTTCCTACGGGGACGACGGATATTTTTCCAGCATGGAATCTGACTATTCCGGAGACAGCGTGGATTTCACCTATACGTTCAACGAATATTACACGTTGGAGGAAATGGCTGAGGACCGTGC
>DVJR01000177.1 GCA_018716575.1 Candidatus Scatomonas merdavium
TTCCGGTAACTCCGCTCTCTGGTCAGTATCACTATAATTTTGTCACAGCCCTCCCGGGCAGCCTGCAGAAACGGTATCGGATCGGCAATTCCCCCGTCCATATAGTATTCCCCGTCCAGACAGACCGGCGGAAAAAGCACCGGAATTGAACAGCTGGCAACGGTCGTCTCCCAGGCCGTCTCATAAGGCGGCAGTTCTTTATACTCCGCTTCCCCCGTCCGCACGTTGGTCACCACAGCCACCACCTTGCCCGGATAAGACGCCAATGCTTCGTAATCATAGGGTACCAGCCGGTTCGGAATCTCTCCAAAGGCAAATTCCAGATTATAGTAACACCGCTTTCTGGGATTCAGCCAGTGGCGGAAGCCCATATAACGCTTTTCATGCATGTATTTTCTTGTAAATTCCTCATTCCGTCCCCGCTGCCCCGACACATAGGAAACGCCATAGGCGATTCCCGCGGAAACTCCTATAAAATAATCCGGCAAAATCTTTTCCTCCAGCAGCACGTCCGTCACTCCGCAGGAAAAAATCGTGCGGCTGGCTCCGCCTTCCATCACAACTCCCAGTTTCATCTTCAGCCTTTCTCTGCCCGTTTTTTCCCGGGCGGCATCCGCGCCGCTTCCGGCGCTGTCCACAGCAGTTCATTCCCCGCAATTCATGCACTTCGGGCGGGGTCGCGGCTTCGCCGCTCCACACAGTATACTCCCTGGCGGCATAAAGTACAAGCCGAAAAACTTCCCCTTGACGTCTCCCGGAAATGTGTTAAAATAAACAGGTAATTGGTCGTACCAATCAGGAGGATTCTATGGAACAAAAAACATACCGCACAGTGCTCTCCTATATTAAAGACATGATTCGAAGCGGCCGTCTGGCAGTAGGCGACCGTCTGCCCACCGAACGCTGTCTCTCATCTGAACTTTCCATCAGCCGCAATACCGTCCGGGATGCCATGCGTATTCTGGAAAGCATGGGTATCGTGGAAAGCCGCCAGGGTTCCGGCAATTACCTGGCTGCCCGCATGGATCAGTATCTGTCCGAATCTCTTCAGTTTCTTCTGCTCCTTTCGCAGCTCAGCTATCTGGAAATCAACCAGCTCCGGCGGGCAGTAGAACTGGAAGCCTGCCGGCTGGCGACAGAACGCCAAACCGCAGGACAGCTGGATGAGATGGCCGCTCTGCTGGATATAATGGAAAATTCCCCGCCCGCAGACCAGCCCTCCGCAGACCAGCAGTTTCACCACACAATCCTGCAGGCCTCCGGAAACCAGCTTCTGATTCTGATGATGGGCGCTCTGTCCGATGTATGCGGAAGCCTGATATCCGGCCTGTTCTCCGCCCTGTCCCCGGAAGAAACCGGGGAGCTCATGGAGATGCACCGGAAAATCCTGTCCGGCCTGAGACAGCGAAACCCGGAAGACTGCCTGGCTGCAGTCAGCCGGCATTATGACATTGCCGATCAGGCGCTGATACAATGGGAAAAGGAGAAGCAGAAAAATGAAGTATTTTAAACAGTTTGGTATTATTATTACTATTTCCTTTGTGGGTGAACTGCTGCATGAAGTCATTCCCCTGCCCGTTCCCGCCAGCATTTACGGGCTTGTTCTGATGCTGGCTGCTCTGATATCCGGATTTCTGCGTATCAGCCAGGTAAAAGAAGCAGGAAAATTTCTGATTGAAATTATGCCGCTGATGTTCATTCCGGCTGCGGTAGGTCTTCTGGATTCCTGGGGCATTCTGCAGCCAATTCTGATTCCGATTCTGATCATCACAGTCATAACTACCGTGCTGGTCATGGCTGTCTCCGGCATCGTCACCCAAAAAGTCATCCAGACAGAAAAGAGGCGTAAAAAATGAAAGAATTTCTCTGTGATTCTGTTTTCTTCGGCGTCATGCTCAGCCTTCTGGCCTATGGCGCAGGCGTACTCCTGAAGAAAAAATTCAGGCTCTCTGTTTTTAATCCGCTGCTCATTGCTATCATTATTGTCATGATTGTCCTGGCCGCCTTTCATGTAGATTATGAAAGCTATAATCAGGGGGCACAGTACCTGAGCTATCTGCTGACCCCGGCTACAGTCTGTCTGGCTATTCCTCTTTATGAGCAGCTGGAGCAATTGAAGAAAAACATCAAAGCTATCATCTGCGGAATCGTGTCCGGCGTGCTGACCAGCCTGAGCAGCGTACTGGTTCTTGCTCTGCTTTTCGGTCTGAGTCATGAGGAATACGTAACCCTGCTGCCCAAATCCATCACCACCGCCATCGGTATGGGCGTATCTGAGGAGTTGGGCGGCATTGTCACCATTACCGTAGCCGTCATCATTGTCACCGGGGTCTTCGGCAGCATGATCGCAGATCTGGTATGCCGCCTCTTCCATATTACGGAGCCTGTGGCCCGGGGCATTGGCATCGGCTCCTCTTCCCATGCGGTCGGCACTACCCGCGCCATGGAAATGGGCGAAATCGAAGGAGCCATGAGCAGTCTTTCCATCGCTGTCTCCGGCCTTCTGACTGTCATCGGCGCCTCCATTTTCTCCATGTTTCTGTAAGAAAATCCCAGGCATATTCTTCCGAACGAGCTGTGAGCAGAAAACGGCCACAATGTGCCGGCTTCTGCTCACGGTTTGTCATTCTTTATTTACTTTTCCGCGTACCCGCCTCCGGATGACAGGCCAGTCTTCCATCCGGCAGCGCATAAACCATTTCTTTATATTCTTCCAGCGACAACGGCCTCGCAAACCAGTAACCCTGCGCTTCCTCACAGCCTGCGCTTTTCAGCAGCTCCACCTGCTCCTTTGTTTCCACTCCCTCACAGACCACCCGGTACCCCAGCCCTTTGACCATAGTAATCATCTGTTTCATATAATAGCGCCCGCGTTCACTGTTCTGACATTTCTTTAACAGCGTCTTGTCAATCTTCACTGTATTGGCAGGAATATCAAGCACAGAATTCAGCACAGAATAACCAGCGCCGAAATCATTCAGCGAGGTCATCAGATTCGCATCCTGCAGACGCTGAAACAGTTTTTTAACATTGTCATAATAAGACACAGTAGCCGTTTCCTTCATTTCAATCTCCAGAAGAGAAGCGTCTACACCGTAGCGCTGCAGAATCTCTGTGAATTTTTTCTCGGTACTGCTGTCATGAGCATGCAGAATCGATACGTTGACCGATACGGGAACCTGCGGCTTTCCCTGTCTGGCATTTTCCGCCAGAAAGGCTACCACCTGCTCGAATACATAATAATCCAGTTCCAGAATTCTCTGATTTTGTTCAAAAAGCGGCGCAAAGGCTTCCGGTTCCAGAACATTTCCGCTCTGCAGCCGCCACCGTACCATGGCTTCCGCCCCCACCACGCTGAAATCCGACAATGAAAATTTAGGCTGGAGATAGAGCTGAAATTCTTTTTTCTTCAATGCCGTATCAAAATTGCTGAATATTTCCGTTTCAACCTGACGCTTCCTGTGCAGCGCCCCGTCATAAATGCAGATAGAAGGCGAACCGCTGCTGACCTGCCGTCTGGCATAGTTGGCCGCATCAATGGCCGCTGAAGCGCTGTCGCAGCCCGGTTCGATTTCGTAGATGCCCGTCCGTATCCGAAAATGAATTTCCTGATACCTCTGCATCTGCTGCCGTATAAAGCAGTCATTAATCTTTGCCAGCAAGTCTGCCGTATTCTGCGTATTGTCGCTGGTCATAAACAGGATGAACTGATCCGCTACCACCCGTGTGAAATAGATCTCTCTCCCGTTCTCCAGCTTCTCAATCATATAGTTGCTGTACTCCTTCAGCAGCTGATCTCCTATCTGATAACCATATTTCTGATTAAAATATTTAAAATTTATAAAGTCAATGTAGGCTACCAGACGCGAAGTCGCGTATCCTGCCACAATGGTACGCTCCAGCGTCTCCCTGAACCGTTCAAAGGACAGAAGCCCCGTCAGAGAATCGTATTCCGGCGTAGCCAGCACGCCGCTGTGAGCGCTGTTCATCGCCTGATTCTTTGACAGATGAGCAGATATAATCTTGGTCAGCTCTCCCATCTGGCTCCGGCTCTGACGTGACCAGAAACGTTTATTCCTGCAGTCTACATAAGAAACAGCGCCTGTATACTTACCTTCACAGTACATGGCTGCATAGAGCACCGTCCGGGCTTTCCCCTGCATCAGCAGAGCAGCCGCATCCTCGGAATACATGCCCATATTGTCATATTGCAGCACCGTTGTTCCATATTCGTCATAGCTTCGGAACAGCGTCAGAAAATCTTCTTTGGTAAAGCTGCCCGGCTTCTGCAGCACCTCCGGCGCATCCGGCGCCGTCCACTGGTACTGCCGCCCGGCGCGCTTATCATGAATATTCGTCTGAATGATCGTAATCCGGTCCAGCTGCAGGCGTACACCGATCACCTCCATGAGCAGACGGATCGCCGCATCAAAACTGCTGGTCTTTTCAAAAATTTCAAAAGCCGTAGCCACAATATCATTATGCAGATAGCGCGCGTCAATCGCAGGATGGCTTTCTTTATCTTCCGAATCAGCCATCTCAAACCGCTGCAGGTTATCGCAGAATACATACCGGTTCCGCCCGTTCTCCTTGGCCCGGTACAGCGCCCAGTCCGCATTGCTGAACAGCTGGTCATAGCTGTATCCCGAAATATTCTCCGGCAGGAAACAGACGCCCACGCTGCATGTCATGGAATAATCATTTTCCGAAAATGACAGGCTGCGCACAGCCTCCACCAGCTGCATAGCCTTTTTCGCCAGCACGGAATGCGCGATATCCTTCAGAAGCACTA
>DVJR01000178.1 GCA_018716575.1 Candidatus Scatomonas merdavium
CCAGACTTCTTTCCGTATCGACTTTTACATAGGAAATGGGGATATTCAGAATCAGTTCCAGAAGTTCCTGACAGTTCTGCGGGTCCATCATGACCGCCGCAAACATGAAATTGTTTTTGATCGTTAGTTCCCGTAATGAATTTTTCTGACTCATGTAATTCCTCCGGACAGCAGAGGAACTCTACAGAGTTATAGTATCACTCATTTCTGTTTCCGTCAAACACTTTCTTCAGCTTGATCCCCCGATGGCGTCCGTCACTTTCATGCCGCCCGTCCACGAGGGAAATACATGGCGGTAATAATCCGTCGCTATGATCGACTGCGCATAAGCATCGCGGTTTTCCATAAGATTGGCGACAGCCGAGACATAGGCGCTTTCATCCTCCAGTGCAACGCCTTCCGCCGGTATGAACTCCCCGGTATAGGCTTCGTAGCTTCCCGCGGCGGTCACCCAGCTCCTTCCGGAACCGGAATAGACGAATATCGCCGCGTTCATGTTCGAATCCACATTTCCAATTTCAACATCTCCCGATAAAATATCGCGGCCGGAAAGCAGTCTTGAATCGTAATCCAGCCCGAACAGGTTATAGATCGTGGGAATGGCATCCACGGCGGTGCAGGGAGTATCGACCTCAACCGGCTCGTCCATGGAGCCGGACCATATGATCAGGCTGTTTTTATAATACGAAGTCATGTTGACATTTGTGTTCTCTCCGATCAGCTCCTGATAATAGTCCACGTTCTGCGTAAGCCCGTAGGGATAATGATCCGCTGTCATAACGATCACCGTATCGTCCGCAATTCCCGCTTCCTCAAGGGCCTCCAGAAGATACTCCAGGCCGTATTCCAGCTCCTGCTGAGCGGCCAGATACGCCAGCACCGGCTCGGAATAATCCAGGTTCAGGCTTTCTATATAACTCCTGTTCTTATCCGACATCGAGTTTTCGCCCCAGCCGTAATCCGCGTGTCCGGAAACCGACATATAATAGGTATGGAACGGAACCCCGTTCTGCACATAATTCTCGATATCTTCTCCGATGGTGGCCTGAAACATTTCCAGATCGGAAGCCGGCCATCCGTCGGCCGCGCTGGGGATATCCAGACCGTTTCCTATCCCCACATAATCGTATCCGAGATTGGGATGCGTCTCGTCACGGCCGTAATAATGATAGGTATTGTTATGATAGGCTTTGGTTGTATAGCCCTCGGCCCGGAACATCCATCCCGGAGCAAAAGGCATCGCGTTGTCGGCGCTCTCGGAAAATGCCGTACCGCCGTTGACCCAGGTCGGAATAATGCCCGTCATATGTGCAAACTCGCCGCCCGTGGTAGACTGCGTCCAGTCAGGCTGGTAATAATTGGTCATCACAAAGCCATTATTGGCCAGTTCATACAGCGCGGGCGTTCTCTCCTCGTCGATGACCGCGTAGGAAAACGCCTCGGCAGTTATCATAATCAGATTTTTTCCCTCGAACAGCCCGGTATACTCATTCTTCTTCGTGGGCTCCTGGCTGGCAAAATACTGATCCATCGAAAGCAGGGTTTCGTCCGTATCCGAAGCGATCAGCGAATCAAAATCTATATCCAGCACGTTGTCGCCGTATTCAACAGGTGCTGCCGTTGGTTCAGGCGTCGCGGCCGGCTGCTGCGAAGCGTCCGCGGAAGAGGATGACGCGCCGGAACCGGCATTTCCATCCGCGGACGGGTCATTTTCCGCTCCCGCAATATAAGTCTCGTCCGTTCCGAGATTTCCCGACGGATCGCCGAAAATCCCGTATTTAGCCTCCAGCCGCAGGGAATTCAGTATCCCGCTCTGGGGTATGGCGCTGTTGGCCGAATAATTGTCCTCGTAATAGCTGCTGTCGCCCGCCAGGCACACCGCCGTATTCAGCAGGAAAAGCACCACCACGGCCGCTCCCTGGAATACCCAGGTTCCGGGATTTCGGAAGGCCTTTATCTCAGGAATCAGTCTTTTCTGAAACACCAGCGTCAGCACGCACGGCGCGGCGGCAAGGGGGATCATCCAGAAATGGCTCAGAACGACCTGCCCCATATCGCTTCCGAAATCCCCCGCCACCTGCGAACTCATTCCCGCCATGTAGGAAACCTGGTAATACGTTCCGAAATGATCCATCACGCAGGCCTCCGCCACGACAAAAAAACCGACCCAGAAAAGCATCACGGCGGCAACTACGGCGGCAATCCACCGGCGCGGTATCAGAGACGTGACAAGCCAGATCAGAAGCCCTGTGGCAACGCTGGAGACCAGACACCGGAAAAGCCCGAGCCCCCAGAACGGTATATTTCTGTTCGTAAGCCTCAGCAGGCACTCAAGATAAAACAGCATCACCGCAAAGACGCCTGCCGGAATAAAAAATCTCCGCAGCAGCTTTTTTCTTTTTTCGCCGCCGCCATGGTGTCTCTCCTGCATACGCGCAGGCTCCGCCGCTTTCTCTTCTTCTGTTTTCACGTCATGAATAAACCGGTCGATATCCGAGCAGAATTCATCCGGTTCTTTCAGCAGATACCCTCCATGTCCCGCGCCGGCCTTTTCCCGGACGCCAAGCTGCGGAAATTTCTTCTTCATGCCGGCGATATCGGCCTGCCGCTCCTCTCTCTCCCTGGAACCATACCAGTACTCGATCCTGACCGACGCATCCGCCGGCTTTTCGGGCAGGGAATAGCTCTTAAGAGAATACAGAGTATGGAACACCGTTTCGAAGCTGAAGCCCGAAATATCCGTTTTTCTCCGCACCCGGAGCTTCAGCCAGTCCGCCAGCGCCGAAGCCCCTGCGGCGGGAGCCGGCAGCGCGTTCGGCGCTGGCGCGCCGTCAAGAATTACATGTTTTACCTTTATCTTTCCATCGACAGCGATTCTGGCAGCAACAGCGCCGCCCAGAGAACAGCCGTATATGCACTCGACCGTATCAATATCATCGAATACAATCCACTTTTCCACGTCCGACGCCGTTTTCTCCACGCTGACAAAAACAGACTTCGGCCTTTTCTCATCATATCCCGGCAGAACGGGCACGATAACAAAATAGTTTTCCGCCAGGACAGGAATTACCTTTTCGAAAAAATTCCAGCGTGTGAATTCAGGGTGGATCAGCACGACAGCAGGATTCTTTTTCTGACCGTATTCTTTAAAACGCATCTCTTTTTTCTCCCGGATTTCCTCTTTTGTCTTATTATAGCATTTTATGTCGAATTTGCCTCCGGTAAATTTACCGTGACCATAATTTTTTTTACATTTTCTTAACAGGAAATCCGGAAAGACGGCAGTGGAAAACTGTCCTTTTTTCTGATAGAATGAAAATGCCGGAGGCCGGAAAGCGCAGCCGGCGAAAGGAGTACATGATGAAAGAAACCATTCTGCTTTTTCACATAGACGAGCCTTCTCTGAAGCAGGCTCTCCAGAAAGCCCTTCTGCCCTTCCGCATCCGTCTGAAACGGGTGCCGGAGAGCGATTACGTCCTGACGCTGGGCGAGCTGGCCGGCCTGCCGCCTCTGGCGGCCGCCGAACCCGCTCCCTCAGACGATGAAGCTTCCTCCGCCCCGGAGGCGGATTCCATTCCGGCTCCCATGATGATTTTCGCCGGGATCCCGGACGGAAAGCTGAACCTGATTCTGAAGCGGCTCCGCGACAGCCGCATCCGTCTCCCGTATAAAGCCGTCCTGACGCCCACCAACCAGGGCTGGACGCCCGTGCAGTGCTTCCGGGAAATCCGGCGGGAGCACGAGGCCATGTCAGGCTCCCGCAATCTCTGACGCCGCCGGCCTGTGTCTCCCCGTTCGGAGCACGTTCAGAGCAGTTCGCCGTATTTCCGGATATAGCTTCTCTTGGCTGCCGTTATCAGGGCCATATAGGCGGCCAGAATCACAGCCAGTCCGGCGAAATAGACCGGCGGCAGCCCATGAAGCCCCAGCGCCCCACCGGCCGGCGTGAAGGGCAGCACTGTCAGCGCCGCGATCCCCGCAGCCGTCACCAGACCGAGCTGCCAGGAGGCCCGGCTCTGAACAAACGGCAGCTTCTCCGTGCGGAGCATATGGATGACCAGGGTCTGGCTCCACATGGATTCCACAAACCAGCCCGTCTGGAACAGGGAGATGAACAGCGCCTGGCCCGCCGCGTCCAGCGTATGGAAGGGCCCGCCGCACAGGGCCGGGCAGAGTCCGAAATACAGCAGCAGATAAGTGAGGATGTCAAATACCGAGCTGACCGGGCCGATTCTCACCATAAACCTTCCGATAGACGACGCTTCCCATTTTCTCGGCTTTTTCAGAAATTCCGGATCCACATTGTCCCAGGGCACCGCCGTGCAGGAAATGTCATAGATCATGTTCAGCAGGATCAGTTGGATAGACGCCATGGGCAGAAACGGCAGGAACGCGCTGGCCGCCAGCACGGAAAACATATTTCCGAAATTGGACGACGCCGTCATTTTGATGTATTTTATCATGTTGGCATACGTTTTCCGCCCTTCGCGGATTCCCTTTTCCAGCACCATCAGATCCTTTTCCAGCAGCACCACCTCCGCCGATTCCTTGGCAATATCCACGGCGCTGTCCACGGAAATTCCCACATCCGCCGCTTTCATGGCAGGCGCGTCGTTGATCCCGTCTCCCATATAGGCAACGCTGTGTCCGTTATTCCGCAGGCATTCCACCACCCTGGCCTTTTCCGCCGGCGACAGCTTGGCGAATACCGACGCCTCTTCACAGGCTTTGGCCAGCGCCGCATCATCCATATTCTGAATTTCCGTTCCCAGGAGTATCCGGTCCGCCGGTATGCCGACCTTTCTGCAGATGCAGGCCGCCACCTTCTCGTTATCGCCCGTCAGCACCTTGATCTCCACGCCCGAGGCCTGCAGCGCGGCCACAGCTGCCGCAGTGCTCTCCTTCGGCGGATCCAGAAAAGCCAGATATCCGATCAGCACCATATCCTTTTCATCTGCGGCCGAAAATACGCCTGCCGGAGAAGGGTTATTTTTCTGTGCCACGCCCAGCACGCGCATGCCTTCCCCGTTCAGCCGGTCCGCCTGAGCCAGTACCAGCTCTCTCATTTCCTCTGTCAGTTCCGTAACCCTGCCGTCGTATTCCACGAAAGACGAAACCCAAAGCATTTCCTCAATAGCTCCTTTGGTGATCATCTGCTTCTTTCCGTTTTCATCCTCTACCACGACGCTCATCCTGCGCCGCTCAAAATCAAAAGGTATCTCATCTACCTTGGAAAACCGCTTTTCCGTTCCGGCCAGCTCCTCCGCTCCGCTCTCCAGCTCGCGGGTCCGCTCTATGATCGCCACGTCCAGCAGGTTCTTAAGCCCGGTCTGGTAATAGCTGTTGAGAAAGGCGTGGCGCAGCACCCGCACGTCCTCCCGGCCGTTTACATCCAGATGATATTCCAGCACAACCTTGTCTCTGGTCAGCGTTCCGGTCTTGTCCGTGCAGAGAACATCCGCCGATCCCAGATTCTGAATCGCATTCAGATTTTTTATGATTACCTTTTCCTTCGACATGGCGACCGCTCCCCGGGCCAGGCAGGTGGTCACGATCATGGGTAGCATCTCCGGCGTCAGGCCCACGGCTACCGAGACGGCAAACAGCGCCGCATCCATCCAGTTGCCGTCGGAAAAACCGTTCAGGAACAGCACCACCGGCACCATGACCAGCATGAAGCGGATCAGCACCCAGGAAACGGCATTGACGCCTTTTTCAAAGGTAGTTTTGGCGGGTTTTACCTTCAGACGCTTCGCCGTCTCGCCCAGCAGCGTGTCATCGCCCACCGACACCACCACGGCCACCGCGCTGCCGCTGATGACGTTGCTGCCCATGAAGGCCAGAACCGGGCAGTCCGTCCCCGGAGCGCTCTCCGGCCCGGCGGCACTTCCCGCCGTTTTTTCCTGCGGTTCGCTCTCTCCTGTCAGCGCCGCCTGGCTGACGAACAGATCCTTCGCCCGGATGATCCGCACATCGGCCGGCACCATATCTCCCGCCGACAGATGGATAATGTCTCCCACCACGATCTCTTCCATGGGAATCTCCTGCGGTCCGGCTCCTTTTCGTTCGACGCAGGCCGTGGTCTGAATCATCTCTCCGAGCCTGGCCGCCGCATTTCCCGACCGGGTCTCCTGCACAAAGCGCAGAATGCCTGAAAACAGCACCAGCGCCGTAATAATGATCACCGTTATCGGATTTTCTTCTCCCGGAGCCGCCAGCACAATATCTGTTACGGCTGAAACAACGGCCAGCACCAGCAGCACAACCGTAAACGGGTTGATAAACGCGCCTGCGATTCTCTTCCACAGCGGTTCCTTTTTCCCCTGGGTCACCTGGTTTTTCCCGAACTCATCTCTGGAGCACTCGGCCTGTTCCTCTGTCAGCCCCTCCTCCGATGTATGGAATACATCGTATACCGTCTGAATGTCGCCGAAAGCAGCCAGCCGCATCCGGTTTTCACGGCTTCCGTTCTGCTCTCTTCTCCTGGCTTCTTCCGCCGTCCTTCCATTCCATCCGAAAAACAAATTTCTTCTTTTCATGGCGTATTACCTCCTTCATCTTATTTTCTGCCAAAATGTCCGAGGAATTCCACGCCATGCAGAGACAGCGTCAATTCCTCCTGCTTCTTCGTTCGTGACCATCCATGACTCTATCACCTGTCCTTTCTCTGCGGAGGCGCGTATCGCGAAAAAAAGGAAAGCCTCTCGTCCTCATCCGGTTCCGACAGACTTTCCCTCCATGGCCACGCGCTCCATACGCTTCAAAAAAAATGCAGCCAGACGGCTGCATAAATAACTGTATCACGTATTCTGCCACCGCCTGAGCTTTGGCTCGACAGGGCGGTGTAACTGCATTATTCAGCGCCTTGGTTTCGACGCTGACTGTTCAGACCTTCTGACAATGTCTCCATTGTTTCGCGGCAGCAGCCCATATCCCTGAAGTAGCCTCACTTATCGGAACTTCATGTTCAGAATACCCTCTG
>DVJR01000179.1 GCA_018716575.1 Candidatus Scatomonas merdavium
GCATTTCCTCTATCAACTGGAACAACTACAAGATCACCGCCAATGACGAGGTGTATCAGAATATTTCCAGCCCCCTCTCTGACACCGGCACCCTGATTACCACTCTCATCATTGTCATTATCGCTGTGAGCATGGTGCTGATTATCCTCATTCTCTCCATGTCCATCCGCAGCCGAAAAAGAGAAACCGGAATCCTGCTGGCGGTGGGTATTGCCAAGCCTGCGGTGATTCTCCAGTATGTGTTGGAAACCCTGCTGATCGCAGTAGTGGCCTTTCCATTGGCCTACCTATCCAGCAAACAGGTGGCCGGCACCCTGGGTACCCTGTTTGGCAAGACGGCGGAAAACGTCATCGTCACGCCGCAGCATTTCATGCTGGTGGCTATCGTGGGCGGCATTCTGCTGGTGGCGGCGGCGCTGGTGTCCAGTATCTCGACCATGCGGCTGAAGCCCAAGCAGATTTTGTCGCAGATGGAATAAGGTCATCCAAGCAACTCTTGAAAATAACGAAATGAGGTAATCACTATGAGTATCATGGAAATCAAACAAGTGGGATATTCCTACGATAACAAAAAGAAAGTCTTAAAAGGCATCAACGCCGAGATGGAACGGGGCAAACTCTACGCCATCCTGGGGCCTTCCGGCTGCGGCAAGACCACCCTGCTTTCCCTGATGGGCGGCCTGGACAGACCCGGCAGCGGGCAGATCCTTTTTGACGGGCAGGATATCGCCCGGACAGGCCTTTTCGATCACCGGAAAAATCATGTGGCGTTTGTTTTTCAGAGCTACAATCTGATCGATTACCTGACCCCGGCGGAAAATGTGGCTCTGACTTCCCGGCTGCCGCCGATGCCTGTTTTGGAGCGGCTGGGGCTGACAAAAGAGGAGGCGAAGCGGAATGTGATGAAGCTCTCCGGCGGCCAGCAGCAGCGGGTAGCCATCGCCCGTGCGCTGGCCAGCGAAGCCCCGGTGATCCTGGCGGACGAACCCACCGGTAATCTGGACGAGGACACCGCCCGGGAGATTATCGGGATTCTGCAGGAGAGTGCCCACAGGATGAACCGGTGCGTGGTGGTCGTCACCCATTCCGGAGAGCTGGCCAGGCAGGCGGATGTGGTGCTGCGGCTGAAGAAAGGCGTGCTGGTGCGGGAATCATACAGCTGAGAAATCCGCAGAAAGAATGCACTCTACCGAAGGTAGGATGTATTCTTTCTGCCCTCATGCTATAATGATTGCGGAGGGAGGGGCGGTATGGTGGACTTAAAAAGAATCGGAGAATTTATCGCTGCGTGCCGCAGGGAAAAGAAACTGACCCAGAAGCAACTGGGAGAAAAATTAAATGTGACGGACCGGGCGGCGGATTCACTGTACAGCTTTTATTTCCGGCAGGAACAATATGAGAAGGCAGAGCAGTATCTGGCGTGCTTTTCCGGGCACGACCCGGAGAGAAAGCGAAAGCAGGCGCAGATATACAGAAAGACCGGGCGTACGCAGGAGGCGTATCAGATTCTGGAAGAGCTGCTGTTTTCCTATTTTCAGATGGTCAGCGCCTCGCTGCATGGCCTGTATATGCTGTCTGCAGAGGATGGCGATCTGGAGCAGGCGCATCTGCTGGTGAAGAAAGAAAAGCTGCTGGCGAGGCTTTTTGATATGGGGGAATATTATGAAGCTTCGGCCGGACTGGATCTGGCCGTTCTGGAAAAGGATGAAGCAGAGGTTCTGGAGGCGGCGGAGAAGATGCTTTCAGGAATCGAGACAATCCGGAGCTTTACCGAATCGCCGCTGTACCGCCATATGGATTTCCGAAAAGCGGAGGAAGGGTTCCTGGCAGAACTGAAGCAGAATCTTCTGAACTGTTTCCGGGATGAAGAGACATATGGATTTATGCGGAAAAACGAAAAGTGGAAGCGTCTGATTGAGACAAATGGAAGACTCATGGAATAAGGAGCTTCCTGCAGCAGCAGGCCGACAGGCACGGAGAAAACAAATTTACCCCGTGCCTGTTTTATACTGTTACTTAACAGGAGGATTCCTGACAGATAAAATCTACAGTGAGGACGGGTGGCAGTATGAAAAAGAAGAAAAGAAATCGGTCTTTTCAGATGCGAAGAAGAGCGGTGCTTGCGGGAGCAGTTCTGTGTGCGGCGGCTTTTTTGATGGCTGGCTGCAGAACAGCGAGGCAGACGAGAGCAGGGTATGAGGCTGAGGAAACAGTGCCGGATGCGGCGGAGGAGGGAAACGAGCTGAATGATGGGCAGAATTCCTGCCCCGGCGGCCTGGAGCAGACAGGGCAGGAGACTGACAGCGCGGACGTCGGGCAGAGCTACAATGTGTATCTGTACCACGGAAGCGATGTTTCTCTGGATATGGCGTTCCCGGCAGGCGTCTTTGGCTTTCAGATGTCCCGGGATAACGATAATGCGGACCGCCGGCTGGCGGAGGGGGAGTATATCCCCATGACAATCCGGCTTAGCGAAGAAGCGTATGAGCAGTATGCGGCATGGCTGTTTTCAGAAGAGAACAGTTATATCTATTCGGATTTATATGGTATAGACGACGCGCTGGCGGAAGCGGAAAAATATAAGGCTGCCATAGAAGCGCAGGCGTCGCAGCATACGGATTTTATAACGGATATTGCTGCGATTCCGGATACGGAAGAAATAAAAAGCAGAATACTGGACAACAACGAGGAGTTTTTACGGGAGCATCCGGAATATACGCGGCTGGAGGATGCCTGGATTGATATGATTTCAGATGTTTTGGTATCGGCAGTGGAGAAATACCGTGCTGCTCTGAGTCAGGCGGATCTTATGAAAATATACTGTATGATGAATGATATCAAGGCGGTGGGGATCGACAGCGCAGATTTTACCGTAAATGAACTGAGGAAGATATATAATGCCAGAGTGACGGAAGACGGGATAATCTTTCTGGATACGGAAGTGATCGCGCAGTTAAAGGATGAGCAGAGTGCGGAAAGGACGGTGAGCCATGAAATCATTCATCTGTTCCAGCGTATGTGCCCCGGACATAGTCTGGACGGCTGTACACAGATAGGAAATTCGCTGTATTTTGATTCCCTTGAGGAAGCGGGGCGTCCGAATCCGCTTCATTTTCAGTGGCTGTATGAGGCTGCGGCGGAACAGATGAGCATGGAGCTTGCGGGGGCAAAGACGCCGCTGGTGTATAAAAACATGGTGGGATACCTGAACACGCTGAATCTCATTACCCTGCTCCGGCCGGACTGCGGGGCGGACAGCATCGCGGCCGCCCAGTTGTCCTGCGACCCGGACAGGATATATGAAATATTCGGCGCTGCCGATTCGGAGGAGAAACAGGAGATCGCGGAGATGCTGTATTCCATCTGCTATATTCAGAATGACCGGGAAGATTTTGAACAGGCATATGAAAAGAAATACGGCTCTATCCAGGATCGCCGGAACATCGTAAAAAGAGAAATGAAACAGAGTGTGGCGAAAACGATGACGAAATATTTTTACAGGAATCTGGCGGAAAGGATCGCGCACAGCCAGGTGGACCTGCAGGATGTTTTCTATCTGATGAATGTGTTTGAAGCGGCTCTGAATGTACATCTGATATATGATGAGGAGGAGCGGCTTGATCTGAACCGGGAAGCTATGGAATATTACGTTGCGGCGCAGGATGAACTGTTCCGGCTGCTGGCAGAAGACAGCGGCTGCAGCGAAGAAGAGATTGCAGAACTGTATGGAGCTTATGCGCTGGTGATCCGGACGGGAACGGAATACCGGCGGAACTGCAGCCTTTCCTGGCTGACGGAGGAAGAGAGGGAAGCCGTCGGGGACATCCTGACGACAGATATCGAAAGTGTCAGCGTAAATATCAGGAGCCTGGGATAACGAAGACGGAAAATCTCTGCGAAAATCCGGCTGCTCCTCCGGTCGATTCCGGTTGTCCTTCCGCATTCTTTGGGGTATAATACCCAGTGAAGCCCCATGGGGTTTCGGAAAAAATTTACAGGAAAGGTCATACAGATGATAAAGATTGAGGAATACAGAGGACATATTCGAAACTGGAAGGCGCTTTGCCGGGAGCTGGGCGTGGACGGCACCCTGTCCCGTGCGGAGCGGGAGCGCGCCATCCTGGAGCAGGCATACCGGGCCTGGGGAACGGAGATGGGAAATCATATCTACGGCATGTTTGCTCTGGCTATCCGGGATGAAGAGCAGCAGCGGCTGTTCTGCCTGCGGGATCAGTTCGGCACAAAACCCTTCTATTATTATGTGACGGCGGACGGGCGTCTGCTGTACGGAACCACGATTCAGAAAATCCTGGAGCAGCCGGGTTTTGTCAAAGAACTGAATGAAGAGATGCTTCAGATTTATCTGAGCCTGACCTACGTGGCGGGAGAAGATACGTTTTTTAAAGGAGTGAAGAAACTGATGCCCGGCCGGTATCTGATCTGGCAGGACGGAGAGCTTACCATCGGCAGGTACTGGAGGCCGGAATTCCATCCCGATGAGAGCCGGTCTCTGGAGGACTGGGCGGAGGAAATCCATGAGACGCTGAAGAGCATCATGCCGGAGGTGAAGGACGAGGACGAGACAGCGGAATCCTTCCTGTCCGGCGGCGTGGATTCCTCCTATGTGCTGGCTATGTCCGATGCGCAGATGACGGATTCCTGCGGCTATGAGGAAGAGCGCTTTGACGAGTCCCGGCTGGCGGCGGAGACGGCGCGGCTGCTGGGACGGCGGAATTCCCGGTGCCTGATTACGCCGGAGGATTATTTTGCCGCAGTGCCGTGGGTCATGTATCATATGGAGCAGCCCCTGGGCGACGCCTCGGCCATCGTGTTCGCCATCGCCTGCAGGGCTACGGCGGAGCACACGAAGCTGTGCTATTCCGGAGAGGGTTCCGATGAATTCTTCGGCGGCTACAACATGTACCGCAACGCGGAACGCTACGGGGATAACCTGAAAACCTTTTATGTGGGAAACACCAACATCATGAAGGAGGAAGAAAAGAAGAGGATTCTCCGGAATTACGATGAAAACGTGCTGCCCATCCATCTGGTGAGGGAAATCTATGAGGAAACGGAAGGGCTGGATCCCCTTACGAAGATGTCAGATGTGGATATCCAGATCTGGCTGGAGGGGGATATTTACCTGAACGTGGACAAGATGAGCACGGCGGCCGGTCTGGAGATCCGGATGCCGCTGACGGATCTGCGGATCTTCGATATTGCATCGCGGATTCCGGCGAAATATAAGGTGGACGGAGAGCAGAACAAGATCGCGTTCCGGACGGCGGCGTCTAAGGTGCTGCCGGAGGAGATCGCGTTTCGGAAGAAGCTGGGCTTTATCGTGCCCATCCGGGTCTGGATGGCCGATGACCGTTACAACCAGGATGTGCGGGAGAAGCTTGGCAGCGAAGCGGCGGCCAGATTCTTCAATCTGGAAGAAATCAACGCTATTTTTGCGGACTATCAGGCCGGAAACTCGGACAACTGGCGGAAGATCTGGACGATCTATACCTTCCTGGTCTGGTACGAGGAGTATTTTATCAAACGCTGAGGCCAAAACGGCGGCGGAAAAATACAGCCTGAGACGGCATTTTTGCCGGCTGCGGGCGGGAGGTCAGAATGCTTGCATATACTTATGTGGAAAAAGGAAAATTTGGGCTGAAAAACAAGCCGAAGCCGGAGCTTCGGGACAGCCGGGATGCATTGGTGAAGGTAACGCTGGCCAGCATCTGCACCAGCGACGTCCATATCCGCCACGGCGCAGTGCCGGCAGCCGTGCCGGGGATCACCGTCGGACATGAGATGGTGGGGATTGTGGAAAGCGTCGGTTCGGATGTGACAGCCGTGCGCCCGGGGGATCGGGTGACGGTGAACGTGGAAACTTTCTGCGGGGAGTGTTTTTTCTGCCGGAACGGATATGTGAACAACTGCACCGATCCGGACGGCGGCTGGGCGCTGGGCTGCCGGATCGACGGCGGACTGGCGGAGTACGTCAGAGTGCCCCATGCGGATCAGGGGCTGAACCGGATTCCTGACGGGGTGACGGATGAGCAGGCGTTGTTTACGGGAGATATTCTGGCCACCGGCTTCTGGGCGGCACGCATTGCAGAGATCCGGCCAGGCGATACGGTGCTGGTCATCGGCGCGGGGCCGGCAGGCATCTGTACCCTTCTCTGTGCTCTGCTGAAAAGCCCGGGCCGGGTGATCGTCTGCGAGAAGGATCCGGAGCGCATCCGGTTCGTCAGGCGCCATTATCCGGAAGTGCTTACGGTGGAGCCGGAACAGGCGGAGGACTTTGTGCGGGAGCACAGCGCTCACGGAGGCGCGGATGCCGTGATAGAGATGGCGGGAGGTGCCGATACCTTCCGGCTGGCCTGGCAGTGCGCCCGGCCCAACGCCGTGGTGGTTGTGGCGGCGCTGTATGAAGAAGCTCAGAGCCTTCCGCTGCCGGAGATGTACGGGAAGAATCTTACTTTCAAGACCGGAGGCGTGGACGGCTGCGACTGCGAAGAGATTCTGGAGCTGATTGCCGAGGGGCGGCTGAACACGGTGCCGCTGATTACCCATGCATTTCCGCTGCGGGATGTACAGAAGGCGTATGAGCTGTTTGAGGCGAAGAAAGACGGTGTGATGAAGATAGCTGTCCGGCCGTGAAAAATCAGAAGGATAAGAAAAAGGGAAATGCAGGATCAAAAAACGGTTCTGCATTTCCCTTTTTCTTATCTTTCTATTAGTAAAAATTCACTCCCCGGTTTCAGCGTGAGGGGATGGCGTATTGCCGCCTTCAGGAGGGGTCTGCGTCGGTTCCGGTGTTGGCGTTTCAGAGGGCGTCGGTGTTGGCGTCTCAGTCGGTTCCGGCGTCGCGGAGGGAGTCGGCGTTGCAGACGGCGTGGGAGTGGGCGTCGGCGTAGGCGGCACATAATGCTGCCTGCAGCGTATGGTAGGCACCTGGGAGGTTTCAAAGTATTCCCGGGCGCGGGGACAGCCCGAACCTGCCAGCAGACCACTTTCCGCGCAGATCGTTACTTCCGTGACAGAAGAGGGTGCCTGGAAATCCACATCCGGCAGTCCTTCATGTATCCGGTTCATGACGTTAGTCCAGAGCTGCTGATGGAAAGAACGGTATTCAGCAGGCAGTTCTACGTTGACATCGCATCCGGCCCAGATAGCCGCCGTATAATAAGGCGTGAATCCGGCGAAAACCAGATCGCGGTAATAGTTGGTAGTACCGGTCTTTCCGGCCACAGTCATTCCGTTCAGCCGGAAAGGAACGCCGGTTCCGGAGGTGACGACATCCTTCATGGCGCTGGTCAGCAGATAGGAAGTGCTTTCCTTAAAGACCCGTGTTTCCATTTGCGTATTTTCCAGAAGGACATTTCCCTCCTGATCCGTCACCTTGGTGTAGAAGATAGGCTCAATGTAAACGCCGCCGTTGGCAATGGCCGCATAGGCCGCCGTCAGTTCCAGGTTGCTGACGCCGTTAGTGACACCGCCCAGGGCCAGCGGCTGTATAACGTCCCAGTTCGGATCGTTGATCAGCTCAGAGAAGCCAAGGCGTGTCAGATAATTGAAGCCGGTCTGGGGGGTGATCTCCGTAATAACCTTCACAGCCACCACGTTATAGGAGTGTGTGATTGCCGTGCGGATGGACACATCCCCGTGATAGCGGTTGTCCGAGTTGTGTACGGGACTCCCGGTAGAATAGTTGTAGGGCTCGTCGGTGACTATGGTAGCCAGGCTGATGCGGCCCATGTCGAGAGCGGGACCGTAGGTGGACAGGATCTTGAAGGTGGAACCCGGCTGCCGGTAGGTGTCAGTGGCCCGGTTCAGCGTCAGACTGGCCGTTTTCTGGCCGCGTCCGCCGACAATGCCTTTGACATAGCCGGTTCTCTGATCGATAACTGTCATGGATGCCTGGGGCTGGGGAGTAAAGCTGCTACGTTCCGCAACAATCGTATCATTTGGCCCCACTACCGCTGCCTTATACTGGTCGATGTAGCTCTGTGCCTCTTCCTCAGAGTCGAACAACAGGTCGAAGGTGGGATCGCTGTTCCGGAAATGGAGCTGCAGCATTTCACGGCTGTAATTCTGCCGCGTGCCATCGGCGTGATCCACCGTAAGCGCCCAGTCCAGACCGATCTGTACGCTTTCAGGATAGTTGGCTTCGTTCTGGAATTCCTCGTCCATGATCTGTTGGATCCGGGGATCCTGAGTACTGTAGATACGCAGGCCGCCGCTGTAAATCGCGTTATTGGCCTGGACTTCCGTATAGCCCTTCTGTTCCATCAGATCCTGACGGATCTGACTGATCAGCTCATCAATAAAATAGGAATAGGGAGCTGCCGTATTCTGTGCGGAAGCCTGCTCCTGAATCCTGGAATATACATCATCCTCCAGAGCTTCATCATGCTCTTCCTGAGTGATATAGCCCTGCTGCAGCATATAATCCAGAACCGTACGCTGTCGTTTGGCGTTCAGATCCGGGTGATTTCTGGGATTCCATTTGGTGGGGTTCTGGGGAATCGCCGCCAGAACGGCGCATTCTGACAGGGTCAGATCCTTGCAGTCTTTTCCAAAGTAGGTCTGTGCCGCTGTCTGCACGCCGTATGCGCCTGCGCCGAAATTAACCGTGTTCAGATAATTTTCCAGAATCACGTCTTTGGCGTTGGCGCCTTCAGCCGTAAGGGCTGCTTCCAGCTTTACAGCCAGATACTGTTCCTGAAGCTTACGGCGTATGGTCTGAAGAGTGTTTTCCTCTGTCCAGTCTGTGAAAACATTGTTTTTCAGAAGCTGCTGCGTCAGCGTGCTGGCGCCCTCTGTCCGCTGAAAGCCGGAGCTGATGGCTACGGCTATTGCCCGCATCATGCCCCGGGGATCGACGCCGTTATGTTCATAAAAACGGGAATCCTCAATGGCTACGATGGCGTGCTGCATATTCTCGGGGATGTCGGCGATGGAAACAGACACCCGGTTCCCCTCGGCGGAGCTCAGCCTCTGAAGCTGGTTGCCGTCGGCATCGTAGACGAAGGTGGCGTAGCCCATGGGCATGATATTGACATCGGATATCTCGGGCGCGCTGTCGATGATTCCGCGGTAAGCGCCGATTCCCATGCAGATGATTATGGTGAAAAAAGCCAGCAGGCTCATAAACAGAACCCGCAGGGCGGAAATCCCCGCCTTTTTCTCAATCATAGCGGCGGATGACTCCAGCTTTTCTGCCTTCTTCTGTACTCCTTCCCTGCTAAAATTCATGTATTTTCCTCCTCATATTTCCCGACCGCCAGTCAGAATCGGCGGCTGTAGCAACTCTTTATAGTATACCAAAATTCCCCTGTGAAATAAAGCAGAAACGACAAAAGTACCAAATAAAGTTCGCATCTTTATTAAAATTATGATACCATAAAGAAAAATCTATGCAGGCGGGTGAAAAAATGACGGAAAGCTACAGAACGGTCTACAGAGGCGGAACGGGAGAAATTGTAGAGAAAAAATCCCGCTTTATCGCGACGGTCAGGCTGACGGAGACGGAAGAAGAAGCGCTGAAATTTATTGAAGAGATGCGGAAAAAATACTGGGACGCCAGGCACAACTGCTTTGCCTATGTGATCGGGGAGCGGGGAGAGACGGTGCGCGCCGGGGACGACGGGGAACCGTCGGGAACTGCCGGCCGGCCCATGCTGGATGTGCTGCTGGGGGAAAAGCTGGTGAATACGGCGGTGGTGGTGACCCGGTATTTCGGAGGGACGCTTCTGGGCACCGGCGGGCTGGTGAGGGCCTATTCCGGGGCGGTGCAGGAAGGACTGCGCCAGAGTGAACTGATACAGAAGACATACGGTTCCCTGCTGGAGATTCATACCGATTATACGGGGCTTGGGAAGCTGCAGTATCTTCTGGGACAGCAGAAAATCCCCGTTTTGCAGACGGATTATACCGATCAGGTATCCCTGCGCGTGATCCTGCCCGCCAGCCGGGAAGAGGGCTTCCGGCGGGACGTGACCGAAGCCACCAGCGGAAAGGCGGATGTGCAGACGCTGGACAGCCTGTATTTCGCGGAGCTGGCCGGTCAGGTGCTGATGGGGGACGACCTGCGGGGAGAGCCCTGACCCGGCTTCTGCGCCGAAGGCCCGAAAAGGGCAAAAAAGGGCCGGAGATACCCGGAAGACAGGTATCTCCGGCCCGGCCGGTTCCGGCTGCTCTGCCGCTTACAGGGCGTTTCAGCATTTCTCCGGTTCCGGATAGTCGCATCCCTGTGTATCCACAGTCATGGAGGCGATCTTCTGCGCCGTTTTCGGGCAATCCCGGAAATCGGTGGGAACGCTGGCGATTTTATCCACTACATCCATGCCCTCGGTGATTTTGCCGAAAGCGGCGTAGGCGCCGTCCAGATGAGGAGCGGCTTTGTGCATGATAAAGAACTGGCTTCCGGCGGAATCCGGATGCATGGCCCGGGCCATGGAAAGCACGCCTTCTGTATGCGCCAGGTCATTCCGGAAGCCGTTCTGGGCGAATTCTCCCCGGATGGAATAGCCGGGTCCGCCGGTTCCGGTTCCTTCGGGGCAGCCTCCCTGAATCATGAATCCGGGAATGACCCGGTGGAACGTCAGCCCGTTATAGAAACCTTTCTGAATCAGGCTGATGAAGTTGTTGACCGTATTCGGCGCGATCTCCGGATAGAGCTCGGCCTTCATGACATCACCGTTTTCCATGGTGATGGTGACAATGGGATTTGCCATTTCTGATCTCCTTTCTGCCGGCCGCAATCTGGAAGCAAAGCGGCCTCATTGGTATGTGTCTGCCTCATTATAATACAGATGAAAAAGGAGCGCAAGGGAAGGCTTGTACCGTCCGGACGGGTGTGATAGAATACTGTTGCGGCGGAAAGCGAGGCGCGCGGGCCTTGCGGCTGCCGCAGACGAGGTGTAACAGGAAGAAGAACAGGAGCGAATATATGAAAACAGAAACCTGGAGTCCGGAAGAGACCTTCCAGCTGGGGAAAAGGCTGGGAGAGCAGGCGCAGCCGGGGCAGATCTATACATTGAGCGGCGATCTGGGCGTCGGAAAAACTGTATTTACAAAAGGAGTAGCAGCAGGACTGGGCATCCGGGAACCGGTCAGCAGTCCCACCTTTACCATAGTGCAGGAGTATTACGACGGGCGGCTGCCGCTATATCATTTTGATGTATACCGGATTGAAGATCCGGAGGAAATGGAGGAAATAGGGTATGATGACTATTTCTTCGGGGATGGCGTCTGCCTGATCGAATGGGCGGACCGGATCAGGGAACTCCTGCCGGAGCATCTGATCCGCGTGACTATTGAAAAAGACCCGGAAAAGGGATTTGATTACCGCCTGATCCGGATAGAAGGAGGGGCAGAAGATGAAAATACTGGCAATTGACAGCTCGGGGCTGGTGGCGTCCGTGGCGGTGCTGGAGGATGACGTGCTGCTGGCCGAATATACAGTGAATTATAAAAAGACTCATTCTCAGACGCTGCTTCCCATGCTGGACGCTGCGGCGCAGATGATCGAGCTGGATCTGAATACACTGGATGCTGTTGCCGTAGCCGGCGGACCCGGTTCTTTCACGGGACTGCGTATCGGCTCCGCCACGGCCAAGGGACTGGGGCTGGCGCTGGGGAAGCCGCTGATTTCCGTGCCTACCACAGCGGCGCTGGCATATAATCTGTATGATGCGGAAGGCTTTATCTGCCCCATGATGGACGCCCGGCGTTCCCAGGTCTATACGGGTATTTACCGGTTTGAGAACCATGAGATGAAGACAGTGCTGGAACAGAAGGCCATGTCGGTGGAGGACGCGGCGGCGGAGCTGAACCGCCTGGGCGGCCCGGCGATTCTGCTGGGCGATGGAATGGCCGTCTATAAGGAAAAGCTGGAAGAGCTTCTGAAGGTGCCGTTTTCGGCGGCGCCGCCTCATCTGAGCCGTCAGAGGGCGGGAGCGCTGGCAGCCCTGGGAGTCTGCTATTTCCGGGAAGGCCGCGTCTGCACGGCCGCTGAGCATAAGCCGGATTATCTGCGCCTGTCTCAGGCAGAGCGGGAACGGCTGGAGCGTCAGAAGGCGGAGTCTCAGACGGAAAAAAGAAAGGATGGCAGCAATGGTACAGATTCGTGAAATGACCCTGGATGATCTGGAACAGGTGATGGTGATAGAAAGGGAAAATTTCTCCGTACCCTGGACGGAGAACGGTTTCTTTTCCTTTCTGCTGCGTCAGGATACGCTGTTTCTGACGGCGGAGGAGGATGGGCGCGTAGTCGGATACTGCGGCGCAGTGCTGGTGCCCGATGAAGGAGATGTGACCAACGTATCGGTGTCCCGGGACTGTCAGGGCCAGGGAATCGGACGGGCTCTGGTGCAGGAGCTGGTCGGCCGCGCTGCGGCTGCAGGGGTTGCCCGCCTGTATCTGGAGGTCCGCAGGAGCAATGCGCGGGCTCTGAGGCTGTACGGCGGCCTGGGCTTCGAACAGACAGGAATCCGGAAAAATTATTATGAAGAACCCGTGGAGGACGCGGTGCTGATGTGCAGAAACTGTGCTGACAGTCTTTCCCATGTCTGACACCAGTTTCCACTGTACGGCATCGTACGGATACGTTATACTGTGAGGGAAGCTGAAACCTGTCTGTCTTACCGGGGAGGAACATTTATGAGAAAATACAGTGAGAATACGAAAGAACTGGAAAAGGCCGTCTGCAACTTCTGCGGAAAGGAGCTTCTGGTGGAAAACGGAATTCTGAAGGAAGGCATCTGTTCTGTAGATGTGACGTGGGGTTATTTTTCAAAAAAAGATACGATGATTCATCATTTCGATTTGTGCGAGGATTGTTATGACAGGTTTACGGCTCAGTTCGCTGTTCCGGCGGAAGTGGAAGAAGAGACGGAAGTCGGATGGACAAGCCTGTAAAAATCTGGTATGATAGGGTCATGCAGTACACTAAAGAAACAGCGAGGTAGAGAAAAAAATGTTTAGTCCGACTTTTGACTGGGTATTTGCCGCCATACTGGCGGTGCTGGCCGTGGTATTCTTTATGGGCAAGGGAGCCGGCGTACTCCGGGCGTTTTCCGGAAGGGACAATGAGATGATGGTGAAGAAAAAACGGACGCCGGAGGAAGAACTCCGCTATCAGCGGGCATTTGGCTGGTGCCTTCTGATCATGGCCGCCAGCGAGGTGATGATGGCGATTCTGGCGCCGTATTTCTTCTGGGTGCCCATCGCGTCCATCGTAATTATAGTTGTGGATCTGGTGGCGCTGGTGCGCTATCTCAGAAAAAATTTCCCTGATTAACAGGAGGAGCGTATGAGTCCGGCAGAAGAGAGACTGAACGGATGTTATGAAAGCCTTGCAGGCCGTATTCCTTTCCAGCCCAAAGTGGCGCTGGTTCTGGGTTCCGGCCTGGGGGGCTTTGCGGATGAAATGCAGCAGGAGGCTGCTGTGGCATACGGGGAAATCAAGGGGTTTCCCGTATCAACGGTTCCGGGGCATAAGGGCCGCTTTGTGTTCGGCAGCGTACACGGGGTTCCGGCGGTGATTATGCAGGGCCGTGTACATTATTATGAAGGGTACTCGATGGAGGATGTGGTGCTGCCTGTACGCCTGATGCGGAAGATGGGAGCGGACATCCTCTTTCTGACCAATGCAGCCGGCGGTATCAATGCCGGTTTCCGACCGGGAGATTTTATGATGATTACCGATCAGATAGGCGATTTCGTGCCCTCTCCCTTACGGGGACCGAATCTGGACAGCCTGGGCCCGCGCTTCTGTGATATGAGCCAGGTGTATGACAGGGAGCTGCAGGCTGTGCTGCGGAAGACGGCAGGGGAACTGAATATTACTCTGAGGGAGGGAGTATATATCCAGCTTCCCGGACCAAGCTATGAGACTCCGGCAGAGGTACGCATGTGCCGTACGCTGGGAGCGGATGCGGTGGGGATGAGCACGGCCTGCGAGGCTGCTGCGGCTGTTCACTGCGGGCTCCGGGTATGCGGAATCTCCTGCATTACCAATATGGCCTGCGGCATTACGGACAGACCCCTGTCCCATGCAGAAGTGCAGCAGGCAGCGGATGAGGCCGCGCCGGCATTCCGGCAGCTGCTGGAATGCAGTATCCGGAAGATGGGAGAGCTCTGCCGGAAGGGAGCGGACTGACGCCGGGAAATCCGCAGATAAATACTACAAAAAATACATAGGAAGAGCAGCGGAGAGAAACAGAGGGATAACGATGGGAGAAAAGGCGGGAGCAGGAAAAAAGAATGAGGTCAGAAAAGAAATCTTTTCAGAAATATCCCGGGCCGATGGACTGAAGCTGGAGGTTCTGGTGACGGAGCCTCCGGAGGGAAGGGGTCTGCGGGGAATTCTTCAGATTTCCCATGGAATGTGCGAGCATAAGGAGCGCTACCTGGATTTTATGGAATACATAAGCAGCCTGGGCTTTGCCTGCCTGATCCATGATCACAGAGGCCATGGAGCCAGCGTCCGTGCAGAGGGCGATCTGGGCTATATGTACGGCGGCGGGGCGTCTGCACTCCTGGCGGATCTTCATCAGCTGACCGGGACAGCGAGGGAGAGATGGCCCGGCCTGCCAGTGGTGCTTTTCGGCCACAGCATGGGTTCCCTGGCTGCCCGGTGCTACGCCAAGCGGTGGGATAATGAGCTTCATGAACTGATTCTCTGCGGACCGCCAGGCAAAAATCCGGCTGTGGGAATCGGAAAGCTCCTGGCTCATACAGAGAAGCTGTTCAGGGGCGGCCGTCATGCCAGCCGGCTGCTGCAGGGGCTTTCCTTTGGGACGTATGCAAAGAAATTTGCGAAAGAGGGCAGTTCATTTGCATGGATCTGTGCGGATCCGGAGACAGTAGCGGCATATGAAAAAGACCCCGGCTGCGGTTTCGTGTTTACGGATGACGGATTTCTGACGCTTTTTGAACTGATGGAGGATACCTACAGCCTGAAGGGGTGGAGGTGTTCGAAGCCTGATCTTCCGGTGCTGTTTATCGGAGGGGCGGACGATCCCTGTATCGGCGGCGTGCGAAAGTTCAGGCAGGAGCTGGAATGCCTGCGTCTGGCGGGTTACAGGAATGTGAAGGGAAAGCTGTATCCGGGACTGCGCCATGAGATACTCAATGAAAATTGCCGATATGATATTTATATGGATATCGGAAAATACATAACGAAGAATTTCTGAAGGCATAATGAAAGAAAGACTGATAAACAGCGGCTGTTATAGTGCGGCCACAGCTTATCAGTCAATGCATGTCAATGATTGAAAATACCGTTTACAGGAACTGCATGGGCGGTGCTGTAAGAGAGTACGGAAGTTCGCCGCTTCCGTACTCTTGATTTATCTGCTGCTGCAGAGGTTCTTTGAAGCAGGCCAAGAATCAGTCATCATCCCAGTCGTCATCATCGTCATCGTCCCAGTCGTCGTTATCGTCATCATCCCAATCATCATCGTAGGAGTCATCCCAGTTATCATCATCGTCATCATCCCAGTCATCGTCATAGGTATCATCCCAGTCGTCATCGTGACTGCCTGTCTGCGGAGGAGCAGTGGGAGCCGGAGTGGCAGGAGCGGGCGTACTGGTAACAGGAATATGCATCCCGTCATCGTCGTCCCGTTCGACTTCATAGACTTTCCCGGTGACGGCATCTACTTCGTATTCATATTCCACGCCGTCCATGATGAATTCGATCTCATAAATACCATCATCCAGCTCATATTCTTTTACGATGAACTGCAGGTCGTCACGTCCTAGCTGAGCGGAAATGATTTCCTGGGCGGCCTGTTCGTCAATATAGCCTTTTTCTCCCAGAGTGTCATCATAATCATCATCGTCAAGGGCAACAGCCTGAGAGCCGATCTGATTTGCTTCTACAGTGATACGGATTTCGTCAGCGATTTCATTCAGAAATTCGGAATGAGGGTATTCTGACCCTTTTGCCAGCTTCAGAATGATATTCTTTTCATGGCCGGCTATAGTAGCGTCAAAGTATCCGGCTTCATTGATCTCCGTTACAAGATCCCCGACTACTTCCCGGCAGGGCTGTCCTTCATAGCCGGAGTAGGAGGAAAGCACAGCTTTGCCGTCTGCGTTAATTCCCTCCAGAGAAAGCACGTCGCCGGTTTTGTCATAGGAAATTTCAATTTCCGGGTTGACGCTCAGCAGAAGCGTTCCGGCGGGTTCGGCTTTTGCGGCTTCCGGCGTAATAGATGCGGGGCGGTCAGCCTGTGTGCTGACCTGTGCGGTTTCCTGGCCGGCGCCGCAGGCCGTCATGCCTGTCAGGAGAATACCTGCTGTTAATGCAATACCTGCTTTCTTAAAATTCACCTTCTTTGTCATAATTTTGTCACCTTTCTATTTTTTCAGAGGCTTTTTTTATTTCTTTATGTGAGAAGAATACGGGGCGTATTTACGAAAACCGGGGTCAGAAGAAAAAAATTGAAAAAATTTTAATCATCGTCGCCGTCGTCACTGTCGCCGTCATCACTGTCGTCGTCGTCACTGTCGCCGTCGTCACTGTCATCATCATTGCTGTCATCGTCCCCATCGTCGTCATCCCAGCCGTCGTTCCCGGTGTCGTCATCGTCGTTGCCGTGCCAGACAGCGCCGTTGTCATCATCGTCATCGTCTGAAGGTATGACGACTGGTGTGGGCGTGGGCGAGGCTGCAGGCGTGGGCGTTTCGGTCTGGGGTGCAGGAGTGGCTGTGGGAAGGTCAATGATGATCTCCACGTCCGATTCTGTCTGAAGCAAGGGCTCTTCTGCTTCTTCCTCCATGATGCCTGTGCGGATGATAATGGTCTGCCCGTATTTTTCACGCATCTGGGCCAGGGACTTTTCTTCCTCCTCCTGCTGCCAGTCGCTGTCATCGCTTTCCACTGTAATGGAAACAGTGCCGCCTTCCGTCAGGTAGCCCATATCCATGGCCCGGTCTATCAGCTCTTCGGAAGCCTGTTCGCGGCTTTTTCCCTGATATTCGTACCCTTCCAGCAGATCCTCTCCGTCCTGGTTCAGCGCGTCCAGATCCAGAACCCGTTCCGTCTGGCTGACAGTCATCTGAATATCAGGATTGATCTGAAGTCTTACTGTTCCGTATGGCGTGAAGTTTGGCCTGTATACGCCGAAGAACAGCAGAAGGAAACAGGCGGCCGCTGCCGTCAGGCTTCCTGTCATCCGGCGGAGCAGGCGGATCCGTTTCTGGCCGCTGTCGGGCGCGGGAGACAATTCTATAATATCCATTACAGTATCGCCCACATGGTAGTTCAGATTTGCCGCTTTCAGGAAACGGCCGCTCTGGTCCAGAAGCACTGCATAGGCCGGGTGGGTTTCCATAACCAGATATTTCATATGGCAGCTTCCTCCTTTCCTTCGCCAAGCTGACAGAGATGTCCGCGGATGATTTCATAGCCATTGGTGAATGCCAGCAGGATGGCGACAAGATATTTCCGGTGCCGTTCCATGGTTTTCCGGTCGGTGCCGGAGCCGGCGGAAAGCTCGTTGACGGGAAGCTTTCTGCTGCGAAGGAGCTGCTCCAGAAGCTCCGGATGCTCCCTCGCATATTCCAGCACCCGGAGACAGGCGGAAAAAGTACGCCTTTGTCTGGGGCAGTTGTCGGCTACGTCAGAAAAGGAAATCCCGAATTCCTCCAGCTTTTTCTCAAATTCCCGGATTTCCTGCTGGCTTGCTTCACGATGGGCGTAGCCGTCAAAGTGGTCGGACTGATCGGCCAGGGTATCCATCAGGCTGTTTCCCTCATCCTCCTCCTGAAAAGGCGTGTCCAGGGAAATGATCTTTCTGTGCCGTTTTTCTTTGCGGTAATAGTCGATAAGGCGGTTTCGGATTGCCCTCGCGGCATAGGAAAGGAAAGCACCCCGGCCTTTTTCATAACTTAATATGGCTTCGTAAAAGGCAAACATGGCGATGCTTTCTTCGTCCTCCCGGCCGTTATCCGTCCGGTAAACGGCACGGGCCACCTCGTTTCGGATAAATCCGAGATACTGCTGAATCAGCGCGTCGGCAGCCTGTGAATCCGTTTTGGCGGCGTAAACTTTTTCCACGATTTCATGTTCTGTTTTTACCATCTTCTGTGCTCCACCCCTCCTGTTATATAGAGTACGAAAAAGATTGGGGATTTTCGGGGCCGCGGCAGATAAATATTATGAATAAGAAGAAACCGGTGTGGCCGGCTGTACGAGCAGCGGGAGAAATATAGCTGTCCGGCGGCAGTCCCATATGAAAATATTGAAGAACAGCGCAGGCTGTTCCGGCTGCAGGGCATGAAGTGTAGAGTGTCCGGCAGTATATTCTGCGGGTATGCCCTGGCTATAGTGATTGTATGGTATCAGGCCGGGGAGAAATACACAATCAAATACAGGTTAAGAAAAGGTAAAAAGTGCGTAAAACACAGGCGGACGGGAGCAGAGTAGAAATATGACGGAATTTCGCCTGGAAAACACTATACATTTGTGATATAATCTAAGAGCGAAATCCCTCTGCTGCTTGCGGGCCAGAGTTATCCGGAGCTCCCGGATGTCTATGTGATTTTTATCTGCGATTTCGATCCGTTCGGACTGGGACGCTATATGTACACGTTTGAAAACATCTGTCTGGAGGATCACACCCTGAAGCTTCGTGAAGGGTGCAAGACGCTGTTCCTTTCGACGCAGGGGAAAAATCCATCCGAAGTGCCGGAGAAGCTGGTGAGATTTCTGCATTTTGTCAAAGCGGATCTGAGGGAAAGTCAGTGTCCGTCCGGCGATCCGTATGTGGCACGCCTTCAGAGTACGATTGCCCGCATGAAATCCAGCCGGGAATGGGAGGAACGTTTTATGACATTGGAAGAACTGATCAGAGATGAACGCGCGGAAGCATGGCAGGAAGGAAAAAATGAGGAACGTGCGGAAAGTATACTGATGCTTCTGGAAAGTATCGGAACAGTTCCGGAAGAGCTGGCGGAACGCATTCGGGAAGAGAAGAGTCCGGAGCTCCTGAAAGAATGGCTGCTGGCGGCCGCGCGCGCCGGAACAGTCGGAGAATTTTCCGAACAGATGCATGTGCGCGCGGAAGAAGTACAGGCGTAGGAACTGTCAGCGGCGGAACAGATCAGCGTTCCGCCGCGGGAGACATATCTGAAATTTTCATGAATTTCTGGCCGTTTCAGGCCGATGTACCAGTATTACATATTTATTATTGTTTTTGAGAGGCAGGGGGATTCTGCGTATATGGAGCAGGTTTGCAGGCGGGAAAATATAAAATATTAATAAAATTGTATTGCCTTTAGTAAAAAAGTGTATTAAGATGAAATAGTAAAAATATGTACTAAAGAAAGAGAACTTAATTAGCGGCAAAAAGGTATATCCGCAGAGCCTATAGTGCGGGATGCCCTGCGGGTATAAAAAAGAGAATTATTTAACCTGGAGCAATTCAGGGCTGCTTTTTGGGGGACAGTCCCAACAGATAATCGGCAGAGACCGAGTAATATTTACATAATGAGATCAGATGATGAATGGGC
>DVJR01000180.1 GCA_018716575.1 Candidatus Scatomonas merdavium
GTATGAATTAAGTAAGATTTTCACATGATTTATGTCAGAAATGCAACTCTGACAGACTTTCTGACTTTTTTCTGTGCTGAAGTTGACAAACAGAAAAGAATGTGATAAGGTAAACACCGTGAAACAGACAATGATGTCCGTAAAGGAATCAGTGTCTGTTTTTTTGTTGTTCGGAAAAGTTTTCAGCTTTTCTGTGACAGACCCGATATGTTTACGATACAGAAGGAGGTTTCATTATGCGACTGACGCCCAAGGAACAGGAGAAGCTGCTGCTGCATGTGGCAGGAAATCTGGCGAAGGAAAGGAAAGAGCGGGGACTGAAGCTGAATTATCCGGAGGCGGTGGCCTATATCAGTTCTGAATTGATGGAAATGGCCCGCGACGGCAGGGAGGTGACGGAGCTGATGCAGCTTGGCACCACGTTGCTGACGAAAGAGGATGTCATGGAAGGCGTGGCGGACATGGTAGCCGAGGTTCAGGTGGAAGCCACGTTCCCGGACGGCACCAAGCTGGTTACCGTACACAATCCCATTCAGTAAGGAGGAAGCTGACTATGAAAATCGGAGAAATCATGCCTCTTGACAGAGAGATTACTTTAAACGGGGGAAAAGAATCCCGGACTATCGCGGTGGTCAATACCGGAGACCGGCCGGTGCAGGTGGGTTCCCACTATCATTTTTTTGAAGTGAACCGCTGTCTGTCCTTTGACCGGGAGCAGGCATACGGCTTTCATCTGGATATTCCTTCCGGAACCTCCGTCCGTTTTGAGCCGGGCGAGGAGAAGGAAGTGACGCTGACGGCCATCGGCGGAACTCGCCGGGTATTCGGCCTCAATGATCTGACCTGCGCGCAGGTGTCCGAGGTGACGAAAGCGGCGTCTCTGGAAAAAGCGAAACAAAAAGGATTTGTCGAATAGGAGGAATTGCAGATGAGCACAAAAATATCCGGAGAAAAATATGCGATGATGTACGGCCCTACCACCGGAGATAAGGTGCGCCTGGCGGATACCAGCCTGGTGATCGAGGTGGAGAAGGATTATACCACCTATGGAGACGAGTGCAAGTTTGGAGGCGGCAAGACCCTTCGGGACGGTATGGGACAGTCGGTAAAAACCACCAGCGCCGACGGCGACCTGGATCTGGTGATCACGAACGCTCTGATCGTGGACTATACCGGAATCTATAAGGCGGATATCGGAATCAAGGACGGAAAAATCGCCGGAATCGGAAAAGCCGGAAATCCGTCGGTGATGGACGGCGTGACGCCGGGCATGACGGTGGGAGCTTCCACAGAAGCACTGGCAGGCGAAGGTCTGATCGTGACAGCCGGCGGCCTGGATACCCATATTCACTTTATTTCCCCGCAGCAGGTGAACTGCGCGCTGTACAGCGGCGTGACCACCATGATCGGCGGCGGTACAGGCCCCGCGGACGGCACCAACGCCACCACCTGTACGCCCGGGCCCTGGAATCTGGAGCGGATGCTGCAGGCCTGCGAGGAATATCCCATGAACATCGGCCTGCTGGGCAAGGGCAACTGCTCCGATGAGAAGGCACTGGCGGAGCAGATCCGTGCAGGCGCCATGGGCCTGAAGCTCCATGAGGACTGGGGCTCCACGCCGGCGGCCATCGATCACTGCCTGAACGTGGCCGACGAGTACGATGTGCAGGTGGCTATCCATACGGATACCCTGAATGAAGGCGGATGCGTGGAGGATACGCTGGCGGCCATCGCCGGAAGGACGATCCACACCTACCACACCGAGGGAGCAGGCGGCGGCCATGCGCCGGATATCATCCGGGCGGCAGCGGCAGCCAACGTTCTGCCGTCCTCTACGAATCCCACCATGCCGTATACGGTCAATACGCTGGATGAGCATCTGGATATGCTGATGGTCTGCCACCATCTGGATAAGCGGATTCCCGAGGATGTGGCCTTTGCCGATTCCAGAATCCGTCCGGAGACCATCGCGGCAGAGGACGTGCTGCAGGATATGGGAGTATTTTCCATGATGAGCTCCGACTCCCAGGCCATGGGCCGTGTGGGCGAGGTCATCACCCGCACCTGGCAGACAGCCAGCAAGATGAAGGATGAGAGAGGCGCCCTTCCCGAGGATGAAGGCCATGGAAACGACAACTTCCGTGTGAAACGCTACATTTCCAAATATACCATCAATCCGGCCATCACCCACGGCGTGGCTTCCTATGTGGGTTCCGTGGAGGTGGGCAAATGCGCCGACCTGGTGCTGTGGAACCCGGCGTTCTTCGGCAGCAAGCCGGATATGATCATCAAGGGCGGCATGATTATCGCTTCCAAGATGGGCGACGCCAACGCATCCATCCCTACCTGCGAGCCGGTGATGTATCAGCCCATGTTCGCGGCTCATGGAAAGGCTAAATACGGCTGCTGCATGACCTTCGTATCCAAGGCGGCCATGGAAGAAGGCGTAAAGGAAAAATATCACCTGGAGAAAACAGTGGTTCCTGTTTCCGGATGCCGGAATATTTCCAAGAAGGATATGAAATTCAACGACGGAACTCCGGAGATCACCGTAGATCCGGAAACCTACGAGGTACGGGTGGACGGCGAGCACATCACTTCAAAGCCGGCGAAAAAGCTGCCGCTGACACAGCTTTACAGCCTGTTCTGATGAACCGGAAAAGAGGAGGAGAGAAAAAATGTTAGGTGTCTGTCTTTTATTTGTGGGTATCGTGCTGATCAATAACGGCATGTGCACCCTGTACAACGTGGATGGGAAATCAGCCGCGGTGATGAACATCCTCACCGGCGGGCTTTCCGTATTCATCAACGCGGTAAACCTGATCAACGGCAGCTATTACGCGGCCGGAACCGGCCTGCTGTTCGGCTTCACCTATCTGTTCGTGGCATTTGTGAAGCTGGGAAAATTAAGCCCCATCCCCTTCGCCTGGTTTTCCACCTTTGTGGCGGTGAACGCCGTCGTATTCGGAACCATCGAGGGAATTACCGGAAGCTCCGCGCTGGGCGTGACGGCTGACTGGCGCTGGGCGGCTATCTGGTATCTGTGGGCTGTGCTGTGGGGCACTTCCTTTGTGGAGGATATCTGCGGCAAAAAGCTGGGAAAATTTGTTCCCGTCCTTCAGGTGTTTGAAGGGGTTGTAACAGCCTGGATCCCCGGGCTGCTGATGCTTATCGGTCTTTGGTGAGCCAGAGAGAGCCGGGGCGGGGAAAATTCCTGCCCCGGCAAAACCAAAAAACGGCGGAAGAGCCGGACAAGGGAGAAATGGACTATGATCTGTGAAAAGATTCTGGGTATGCTGGACGAGCTGGACGTGGCCGGAAAAACAGTGGAATATGTCGAGATCGAATGGCATGAAGCCTTTAAGAAAATTCATAAGAAAACAACGGACACAGGCCGGGAGGTGGGCATCCGTATGGATGATTCCGTGCTCACGGAAGGCCTGTATGATGGGAAAGTCATATATATGGACGACGGTCTGGTGATCGCAGTCCACACCCCGCCCTGCGAGGTCATACGGGTGACGGTAAAGCCGGATCACCGCTTTATGGCGGCCAAGGTCTGCTATGAGATTGGAAACCGCCACGCGCCGCTTTTTTACGGCGAAGATGAGTATACCTTTATCACGCCTTACAATGAGCCCATGCTGCAGATGCTCTCCGGGCTGCACGGCGTGGAGGCGGAGAAGGAAATGCGGAAGCTGGCCTTTGACAAAAGGGTTTCCGCTTCCGTACACAATCATCATCACTGAACCGGAGGAAAGGATATGGAGCTTCTGAATCATCATTTTCTGCTGCTTCAGATCAACGATTCCCTGTTCCCCATCGGAGGTTATTCCCATTCCTACGGGCTGGAGACGTATATCCAGCGGGGAAGCGTACACGATCTGCATACGGCGGAGGAATATATCCGAAAACGGCTGAGCACCAATTTCCTGTATACGGATCTTCTGGCGGCGCGGCTGGCCTATGAGGCGGCAGAGCGGGAGGATCTGGAGGCGCTGGACTCTCTGGAGGATGTCCTGGAAGCGTCCAGAATTCCCATGGAGCTGCGGGAGGCCTCCAAAAAGCTGGGAAGCCGTTTTATCAAAACCCTGGTTCACATGGATGCTGACGGCAAAAATACCTTTTTCCGCAGCTACCTGGCTGCAAGAAAGGGAAAGACCACCTGCCATCCCTGTGCCTACGGCGCGTTCTGCGCCTGTACGGGAATCGGAAAGGAGGAGGCTCTGGCGGGCTTTCTGTACGCCCAGGCGTCTGCCATGGTGACGAACTGTGTGAAAACGATCCCGCTGAGCCAGTCCGACGGACAGAAGCTGCTGCTGTCGCTTCACGGGCTGATGGAGGAACTGGTGCGGCAGGCGGAAGAGGCGGAGGAGGAAATGCTCTGCGTCTCCACGCCCGGCTTCGACCTTCGCAGCATACAGCACGAAGAGCTGTACTCGCGGATTTACATGTCGTGATTTCATCGGCGTGAGGGCTGTGAGCCGGATGGGAAATATCTGTGAGAGGAGGATAAGTATATGTCATACGTGAAAATAGGAGTGGCCGGACCGGTGGGCTCCGGCAAAACGGCGCTGATCGAGGCGCTGACCCGGCAGATGGCCGGGGAATACAGCATCGGCGTCATCACCAATGATATTTATACCAAGGAGGACGCGGAGTTTCTGGCGAAGAACAGCGTCATGCCCCGGGAGCGCATCATCGGCGTGGAGACGGGCGGCTGTCCGCATACGGCTATCCGGGAGGATGCGTCCATGAATCTGGAAGCGGTGGATGAGATGATGGAAAAATTTCCGGATATCGAGCTTTTGTTTATCGAAAGCGGCGGCGACAATCTGTCAGCCACCTTTTCGCCGGAGCTGGTGGACGCCACGATTTTTGTCATCGACGTGGCCGAGGGCGATAAGATTCCCCGGAAGGGAGGCCCCGGCATTACCCGTTCAGATCTTCTGGTGATCAACAAGATCGATCTGGCCCCTTATGTGGGCGCCAGCCTGGAGGTGATGGAGCGGGATTCCAGAAAGATGAGAGGAGAGCGGCCGTTTATTTTCACCAATATCCGCGGAAACGAGCATGTGGACGACGTGATCCGCTGGATTAAGGAAAACGTGCTGCTGGAAGGGATGTAATGCATGGCCGGAAATCAGTTCGGAAAAATTTCATCGGTGTCGCTGACGGCGGCCAGCCGGGACGGAGAGACGATCGTGAGAGACGTGCGGTTTACAGCGCCCTATAAGATCATGCAGCCCTTCCGGAAACGGGACGGAAGCATACAGGTGATGCTGCTGGCCGCTTCCGCGGGCATTCTGGAGGGAGACCGGCAGGAATTCCGCCTGGAGGTGCAGCCGGGAGCGAAGATGGAATTCCTTTCCCAGTCCTATGATAAAATTCATCCCATGCACACGGGCAGCGCCAGCCGTGACATTTCCGTAAAGGTGGCCGCCGGAGCGTCGCTGGCCTATCATCCGCAGCCCACGATCCCATTCCAGGATTCCGCCTTCGAAAGCCGGATGCGGGTGGAGCTGGAGGATGAGACGTCGGTGTTTCAGCTTGGCGAGATACTGTCCTGCGGGCGCAGCGCCAGAGGCGAGCGGTTCGCCTACCGGTATTACAGAAATTATGTGGAAATCTACCGGGGCGGCAGGCTGATCTACCGGGACAACACCCGGTATGAGCCGGAGCTGTTTGATATGGAAGGAATGGGCATGTATGAATCCTACACCCATCTGGCCAATCTCTTTCTGACGGCGCCGGAAGGCCCGGCGGAATTTGAAAAAAAAGTCCGGGAGCTGCTGGACGGGGAAAAAGAGACAGAAGGCGGAATTACCCGCATTTCCGGCGGGGATTTCGCAGTGAGAATACTGGGCAGAAGAGCCCAGGAGCTGGAAAAAATCAGTCAGAAAATCTGGGATCTGGCAGGTGCTACCTGACCAGATCCCCGTATTCCGGATGAGAACTGAACCATTTTAAAGCATAAGGGCAGGTCAGCACTGCCTTTTTTTGCTGCAGCCGAAGCTGTTCCGCAGCGATTTTCAGCAGCCGTTCGGCTACATGCTGCCCGCGGAGGGACGAGTCCACCCAGGTGTGGTTGATATTTACCGTATGCTCGTCCACATCGGGATAGGTGGTTTCTGCCAGTATCTGATTATTTGCGTCAATCAGGCAGACACGGTTGGGAGTGTAACGGTATTCCATAACAGCCTCCTCTGTAAAGTAAAATAAAACCTGCAGTCAGTAAAATGCCCTCCGGCCGGAGCGTGTTCGCGGGATAAAATAAGGTGAGACCGGACACCTCCGATACGGGCAGAACCGCACTCCTCCCGGAACCGGCGGGACAGTTTAATTGTAGCACTCCGGTATAGAAAATCAAGACCCCTGCGGCCAAATCAAGTGTAAGCAGAAGCTGCCTTCCGGCGAGTGTTGGGTAAAAGTATTTTCAGTTCAGAAATTCTTTATAAAACTTTACTTGTTACGGGATAGCATTTGTCATATAATCATAGATATACGGAATATACAGTGAAGGAAAGGATAATCTATGGAGGAAGAGAGAGAGAACGGTACGGAGCTGACCGAAGAGACAGCTTCCGGTTCCGTTGAAGATACGGAAAAAAAGGATCCGGACGAGTATGAGAAGGTGTGCTTTATGTGCCGGCGTCCGGAGAGCAAGGCCGGAAAGATGATAGAGCTTCCGGGCAATATTCACATCTGCACGGATTGTATGCAGAAGAGTTTTGACACTATGCAGAACAGCAATATTAATTACAACGACCTGATAAAAAACATGCCGCCGAATATCAGCATGATTGATCTGTCCTCGCTGAATCACCAGGTGCCGCCGAGGCAGCAGTTGAAGAAGCGGAAAGAAGAGAAAAAGGCTCCTAAGAAAGAATTTACCATGAAGGATGTGCCGCCGCCCCACCGCATCAAAGAGCAGCTGGACGAGTATGTGATCGGACAGGAACAGGCTAAGAAGATTATGGCGGTAGCGGTCTATAACCACTACAAGCGGATTCTTTCTCCCGCAGTCGAGGGCATAGAGATCGAGAAGTCAAATATGCTCATGATTGGTCCCACCGGCTCGGGAAAAACTTATATGGTACAGACGCTGGCAAAGCTTCTGAATGTCCCGCTGGCCATCACGGACGCCACATCCCTGACGGAAGCAGGCTATATCGGAGACGATATCGAGAGTGTGGTTTCCAAGCTGCTTGCCGCAGCAGACAATGATGTGGAGAGGGCAGAGCACGGTATTATCTTTATTGATGAGATCGATAAAATCGCCAAGAAAAAAAATACCAATCAACGGGATGTGAGCGGCGAAGCAGTTCAGCAGGGTATGCTGAAGCTGCTGGAGGGCAGCGAAATAGAGGTTCCTGTGGGAGCCAACAGCAAGAACGCCATGGTGCCGCTGACTACAGTAAATACGAAAAACATCCTGTTTATCTGCGGCGGCGCGTTTCCGGAGCTGCCGGATATCATCAAGGAGAGACTGAATAAGACCTCCTCCATAGGCTTCCAGGCGGATCTGAAAGACAAGTACGATCAGGACAGGGATATTCTGATGAAGGCTACAGTGGACGACCTGCGGAATTTCGGGATGATTCCGGAGTTTCTGGGCCGCCTTCCCATCATATTTTCTCTGGAAAGTCTGACAGAGGATATGCTGGTACAGATTCTGCGGGAGCCAAAGAATGCTATTCTGAAGCAGTACAAAAGACTGCTGGAGCTGGATGAGGTGAAGCTGACCTTTGAGGACGACGCGCTGCGGGCCATTGCCCGAAAAGCGTTGGAAAAGGATACCGGCGCGCGGGCGCTGCGGGCCATTATTGAGGAATTCATGCTGGATATCATGTATGAGATTCCAAAGGATGACAGTATCGGTGAAGTGGTGATCACCAGAGAATATATCGAACATACAGGAGGACCACGGATTCTGATGCGCGGCCAGGAGATTCCGATGCTGGAGACACAGGCGTAAAGGAGGAATGCGGTATGGCAAATGCTACGGAGTTTTTTGACAATCTGGGAAAAGCGATTTCCAAAACGGCAGATATAGTGGCGAAAAAGACGGATGAATTCATATCTGTTCAGAAGCTGCGGGGACGCAAGGGAGTCCTGGAAGCAAAACTGGATAATACGTTCAGGCGCATTGGCGAGACCGTATATGAGGGCCGTGAAAATCAGACAGAGTATACGGAGGAAATTGAGCGTCTCTGCAGAGAGATAGATGAGATACGACGTGCGATTGAAGAGTGCCGGAAGGAGATCGCGCTGCGGAAGGGTGAGAAGATCTGTCCCGGATGTGGGGCAAACGTACCCAAAGAGGCCTGCTTTTGTATGAAATGTGGTCATACCATGGAGAACGGAGATGAAGAGCCGGCGTCTCCAAGAGATAAAGACGGCCGGACTGCAGAAGGTGGAACGGATACTGGTGAAGAGAGCAGTGATGGCTCAGACAGCCGGAAAAAAGTGGAAGAGACCGAGACCGGCGAGGAGAGAGGGCCGGAGAAAGCTGCAGATGATTCTGGCATTCAGGAGGATTTTCAGGAAAATGAGCCGGATGAAACGTCGGAAAAAGCATCAGCTGCGGAAAAGAAAAGACAAAATATAGCTGAAGAGACGAAAGAGGACGAAAAGTGATCTTTATCATATTGCTGATGGGAGTTTTTCTGGGGGATCTGCTTCTGAAAAAATATGTGGAGGCCAGGCTCCCGGAAGGAAAAGAAAAAACAATTCTGGGCGGACGAATTCTGATTCGAAAGCTGCATAACCGGGGGATAGCCCTGGGCAGGCTGGCCGGACGTCCGCTGCTGATACGCCGGGGGACATTTGGCCTGATCACCGGGATTGCTGTATATTTTGTGGCATCACTGTTCCGCAGAGACGGCGCGGTACGGAAAACGGGGGCGGCGCTGCTGCTGGGCGGCGCGCTCTGCAACTGGTTCGACCGGTTTCATCAGGGATTTGTAACGGATTATTTCAGTTTTAATGTAAAATGGAAACGTCTGAAGCGGCTGGTGTTCAACCTGTCGGATCTGTGCATCATGATCGGCACGGTGCTTCTGCTGCTGGGCGGAATCAGAAAAGGACGAAAAAAACGGGTGTGACCGAAATCACACCCGCTTTCTTTCGCTCTTTTTTCAGATCAGACCTGCGGTCCGGCAGCAACCAGCGCTTTGCCGGCTTCGTTGCCTTCATATTTTGCAAAGTTCTTGATAAATCTCTGTGCCAGATCTTTTGCCTTGGTCTCCCATTCGGAAGCATCCGCGTAAGTGTCGCGGGGATCCAGAATATTGGTGTCAACGCCCGGAAGCTCGGTAGGTACTTCAATATTGAAGTACGGGATCTTCTTGGTGGGCGCTTTCAGAATATCGCCGTTTAAGATCGCGTCGATGATGCCGCGGGTATCCTTGATGGAGATACGTTTGCCGCTGCCATTCCATCCGGTATTTACCAGATATGCTTTGGCGCCGCTCTGCTCCATTCTCTTTACCAGCTCTTCCGCATATTTGGTGGGATGCAGCTCCAGGAAAGCCTGTCCGAAGCATGCGGAGAAGGTGGGAGTGGGCTCGGTGATGCCGCGCTCTGTTCCGGCCAGCTTTGCGGTAAAGCCTGACAGGAAATAATACTGGGTCTGCTCCGGAGTCAGGATGGATACCGGAGGCAGCACTCCGAAAGCGTCAGCGGACAGGAAGATAACCTCTTTCGCTGCCGGAGCTGCGGAAACCGGACGCACGATTTTTTCAATGTGGTCAATCGGATAGGATACACGGGTATTCTCGGTTACGCTCTTGTCGTTGAAGTCGATCTTGCCCTCTGCGTCAAGTGTTACGTTTTCCAGCAGTGCATCACGCTTGATAGCGTTGTAGATATCGGGCTCGGACTCTTTATCCAGGTTGATAACCTTTGCGTAGCAGCCGCCCTCAAAGTTGAAGATACCGTTGTCATCCCAGCCGTGCTCGTCATCGCCGATCAGCAGACGCTTGGGATCGGTGGACAGTGTTGTCTTGCCGGTTCCGGACAGACCGAAGAAGATCGCAGTATTTTCGCCATTCATGTCGGTGTTCGCAGAGCAGTGCATGGAAGCGATGCCCTTCAGCGGCAGATAGTAGTTCATCATGGAGAACATACCTTTCTTCATTTCGCCGCCGTACCAGGTGTTCAGGATAACCTGCTCACGGCTGGTAATGTTGAATACAACAGCCGTCTCGGAATTCAGTCCCAGCTCTTTGTAGTTCTCAACCTTCGCTTTGGAAGCGTTGTAAACGATAAAATCGGGCTCGAAATCCTTCAGCTCTTCCTCTGTGGGCTGAATGAACATATTGGTAACGAAATGTGCCTGCCATGCAACTTCCATGATAAAACGGATAGCCATGCGGGTGTCCTTGTTGGCGCCGCAGAATGCATCCACTACAAACAGTCTTTTATTGGAAAGCTCTTTCAGGGCGATGTCTTTCACGGTGTTCCAGGTTTCCTGGCTCGCCGGATGGTTATCATTCTTATATTCATCAGAAGTCCACCATACGGTATCTTTGGAGTTCTCATCCATTACGATGAATTTGTCTTT
>DVJR01000181.1 GCA_018716575.1 Candidatus Scatomonas merdavium
CCGACCACCTTGCCGGCCGCCGTATCAATACTCTTCATCAGAGCCTTCTGTTCCTCGTCCTCCATGGGAAGCTTGCGGATGATCTTCTGAATTCTCAGATTCAGATCCGTCACCGCGTCCTGTTGAATCGTCTGAATCCGCGGAATCAGATCCCGCCCATTGAACCAGTCGTAAAACTCCTCCATTTCCTCCCGGAGAATATATTCCGCTTTTTCATAAGCGTCCGCATTATCCGTATCATCTCCGGTACGGAAATCATCTATATTATAGAGCGCTACCTGGGGCAGCTCCCCGATCTCCGGTTCAATATCCCTGGGCACTGCCAGATCGATCAGGATCACCGGATGCTCCAGCGGGCAGTTCTCCAGCAGCTCCATCCGTATGGTGTAATTGGGGCTGGCCGTGGCGCTGACCACCAGATCGCATTTGGGGAACAGCTCCATTCTCTCGCCGTAATCAATCCTGCTGCATCCCCTGGGGATCTGTACCACGCCGCTCCTGTACTGGCGTACCGTCACAGTCACGTCCGCTCCCTTTCCGGCCAGCGTCAGCGCCGCCAGCTTGCCCATCTCGCCGTTCCCGATCACCATGCATTTTCTGCCCTTCAGGGAAAAGCCCTGATGCTCCAGCATGGCTACCGCTCTGTCCATGGAAGTCTCGCTGGCGCGGGTAAAGACCACATCCGTCTTCACCTTTTTAGCCGCTGTCACAGCTTTCCGGAACAGTACCTCCAGTACGCTGTCCGTGGCATAGTTCTCCCGTGCCAGCGCGTGAGCGTCCCGTACCTGGCTGATAATCTGATCCTCCGCCAGGATCATGGATTTCAGGCCGCAGGTCAGGTGAAACAGGTGTGAAACCGCCTCTTCCCCTTCCCTTTCCACAAAATAACCGCCGAACTCCGTCGGATCAACCTGCTTTATTTTACAGAGCTCTTCCAAAAGGGAACCGTTCCATTCCTCCGGAACGCTGACCCATATCTCCATCCGGTTACAGGTGGAAAGAATCACGCACCCCTCCACCTTCGCCTCCTTTTTCAGACGCTCCATGGCAGCAGCCGCGCTTTTTTTCGTAAATGCAAAAACCGCGCGCACATCCACCGGCGCCAGATTGTGGTCAATTCCCAGCATCCGAATACCCATCTTCCGTATCCTCCTGATTAAACAGGGCCTTATGCCCCGGTATTTTCTCAGAGATAAAAAAAACCTGCACAAGCAGGCTGTCCAGCGGCGGAATTTCCGCCGTGAAGATCTCAGCTTTCCCTGGAAACCTCATCTTCCTCCGCCGGAGCAAGTTCCTGACTTTCAGACAGAGCTCTTATGCCCTTCTGTACACAGTGACCGGATCGTTCAGGATTCTCACCTGATTCCTTTTTAACGGACGGCAATGCCGCCGACTCCGCGCGGTATTATTTATTTTATTCCGCTCTTATTATAGTGGCAGGGCAAAAGAATTGTCAATAGAAGAAAAAAGGATTCCGAAGCCCTTTTGGCCGCTCCGAAATTCTTGACAATCCTCTGGTTTCCGTCTATACTGAGAGCAATTAAGTACGACGAGGAGCCCGTGTTTCATTCCACGGGAGAATAGGGAAGCCGGGTGAGAATCCCGCACGGTCACGCCGCTGTGATTGCGTAGCTTCCGCCGAATGCCACTGGGAAACCGGGAAGGCGGCTGAAGCGTTTGATGCACAAGTCAGAAGACCTGCCCGCCGTAAGTAATTATGCCATTGTTACGTGCGATGACAAGGCGTAAGACAGCATTTGGTCATGCTGTCTGGGCCCATCTCAATTTTTGTTTCAGGATGAGGCTTTTTTTGTGCGCATAATGCGCCGTCGGGGAATGCTCCGACGCAGAATGAAAGGAGAACTGTATGAGCAAAAAACAAAAGAAACTGGTCGTAGTGGCCGCCGCGCTGGCACTGTGTTTCGGCATCGTGCCCACCGCCAACGCCATGCACATCATGGAGGGCTATCTGCCCCCCACTTACTGTATTGTCTGGGGCGTCATCTGTGTTCCGTTCCTGCTGGCAGGTTTTTTCAAAATCAATAAAACGGTAAAGGAAAACCGGCGGGCGCTGACGCTGATCGCCATTTCAGGCGCTTTTATCTTTGTGATTTCCTCTCTGAAAATCGCCTCCATGTCAGGAAGCTGTTCCCATATGACAGGAACGGGCCTGGGCGCCATTCTCTTCGGCCCCTCTGCCGTCAGTGTGCTTGGCATCATCGTGCTGCTGTTCCAGGCCATCCTGCTGGCCCACGGCGGCCTGACGACTCTGGGCGCCAACTGCTTTTCCATGGCCATCGCCGGGCCTCTGGTGTCCTTTGGCATCTATGCGATATGCCGGAAAACAAATGTCAACCGAAGAGTCGGCATCTTTCTGGCTGCCGCCGTCGGCGACCTGTTTACCTACTGCGTGACAGCCTTCCAGCTGGCCCTGGCCAATCCGTCCGAGGTGGGCGGCGTAGGGGCTTCCTTCGGAAAGTTCCTGCTGGTATTCGCGCCGACACAGCTTCCGCTGGCTGTAATTGAAGGCATTCTGACCGTCGTTATCATTATCGCCATGGAATCCTTCGCTTCAAAGGAACTGAAGTCCATTGGATTTTTAAAGGAGGCTGCAAAATGAGTAAAAATAAGAAAACGGTTATTATTCTGCTGATTATTGCCGCTCTGATCGCCATCATCCCCATATTCGCTCTGCCAGGAGCGGAATTCGGCGGCTCCGACGACGCCGGAAGCCAGGTGGTGCAGGAAATTTCTCCCGATTATGAGCCCTGGGCCACTCCTGTTCTGGAAAATGCCATCGGCGGCGAGCTGCCCGGCGAAATCGAAAGTCTTCTTTTCTGCATCCAGACCGGCATCGGCGTGGGCATCATCGCTTTCTTTATCGGCCGTTTTTATGAGCGGAAAAAGCTGGGGAAAACCAATGAAGAACTTTAACAGATCCAAGGAGCGTCTGCCATGATAGTCATTGACAAGCTGTGTTACAATTCCAGGCTGAGATACGTCAACACCAGCGAAAAGTTCGCGTTTTCGCTGCTGACTCTCTGCTTCTGCATCATCAGCCGCTCCATCCTCATGGCCCTGATCGTTCTGCTGGTAAACGGGATTCTGACGGTCGGAATCGGCAGAATCCCGTTTTTCCGCTACCGGCGGCTGCTGCTGGTTCCTCTGGTGTTCCTGCTGCTGTCCACCATCGCGCTGCTGATCAATGTTTCGCCGGTTCCCCTGGACGGCTATGCGCTTCCCCTGGGAAGCATCTATATCACCGCCAGCCGCAGCTCCCTCCTTCATGCGCTGCAGCTGATCTGCACAGCCATGGCCAGCGTGTCCTGCCTGTACTTTCTGGCGCTGAACACGACCATGACTGATATACTGGATCAGTTCCGCAGGCTGCATGTTCCGGGGCTTCTGATGGAACTGATGCTGCTGATCTACCGGTATATCTTCGTCCTGCTGGACGTGGCCTACCACATCATAACCTCTCAGCATTCACGGCTGGGAAACAAAGATTTCAAAACCGCCTGCAAATCCTTCGGCGGCATGGTATCCGTACTCTTCGTCCGTTCCATGAAAAAGGCCGGCGCCCTGTACGACGCCATGGAATCCCGGTGCTACGACGGCACCATACGGGTGCTGACAGAGGATCATCCGCCAAAATCCAAAGAGATTTTCTGGATCATCCTGTTTGAAAGCTTTCTGCTGATTCTGACGATATGGAGTAAAATACGATGAACAACGATGTAATCATTAAAGCCGACAACCTCTATTTTTCCTACGACGACGAGAAATCCCACTCTCTCAACGGGCTCTCTCTGGAGATCCGCCGCGGCCGGAAAATCGCCTTCATGGGAGCCAACGGTTCCGGAAAATCCACTTTTTTCCTGTGCTGCAACGGCATCCATCAGCCCTCCTCCGGCACCCTCTACGTGGACGGGGAACCCGTGGACTACTCCCGGGAGGGGCTGCTGAAGCTGCGCCAGAAGATCGGCATCGTCTTTCAGGATCCCGACAACCAGCTCTTCTCCGCCAGCGTCTATCAGGAAATTTCCTTCGGCGTCCTGAATCTGGGCAAAAGCGAGGAGGAAGCCCGCCAGGAGGTGGAGCGCGTCATCGACGAAATGGAGATCACCCCCTTCCGGGACAAGCCCACCCACGCCCTGAGCGGCGGACAGAAGAAACAGGTCTCCATCGCGGATATTCTGGTCATGCACCCGGAAGTCATCATCCTGGACGAGCCTGCCGCCGCCCTGGACCCCCGGCACACCGTCATGGTCAACGAAGCCGTGGACCGGATGACCGCCCAGGGAATTACGGTGATGATGGCCACCCACGACGTCAACTACGCCTTTGAATGGGCCGATGAAATCATGCTGTTCAAGGACGGCCAGGTGCTGATGCACGGCGCCCCCGTGGAAGTCTTTTCCAACCTGACAGCGCTCGCCCAGACCAATCTGGAGCAGCCCGTGGTACTGCAGTTGTTCGACAGTCTCTGTAAAAAAGGAATCCTGAAGCCGTCGCTGCCTGTCCCGGTGACGCTGAGCCAGCTGGAAAAATACATCGAAGAGGTGCCGGTCAGCGCTTCTGTCACCACCGGCAGAGTTTTTGAAGAAACCCGGCGGGCCATCCTGGTGGTCAGCTTCGGCACCAGCTATGAGGAAACCCGCAAAGTGACCATCGACGCCATCGAACAGGAAATCGGAGACGCTCATCCGGATTATAAGATCTACCGGGCCTGGACCAGCAAGATGATCCTGAAGAAGCTGAAAAAGCGCGACAACATTCACTACGATACGGTTACGGAGGCTTTTCAGCGGATGCGTGAGGACGGCATCACCGACGTGGTGGTACAGCCCACCCATGTAATCAACGGCATTGAAAATGATCTGATGACCCAGGAGGCCCTGGCCTTCCGGAACGATTTCCATTCGATCCTGTTCGGGGATCCTCTGCTGACTACCATGGAGGACAACGATTATATGATCGAGGCGATCCGCAAAGAATTTCCGGATCTGGCCGACGACGAGGTACTGGTGCTGATGGGCCACGGAACCACCCATTATTCCAACGCCATCTACGCCGCGCTGGACTACACCTTCAAGGACCGGGGCTATCCCAACATTTTCCTGGGAACGGTAGAGGCCTATCCCAGCATGGAATCCCTGCTCCACATGATCAAGGAATTCCAGCCCCGCCGCGTCGTCCTGGCGCCCTTCATGATCGTGGCCGGAGACCACGCGCAGAACGATATGGCCGGAGACGACCCGGAATCCTGGCGCTGCCAGCTGGAAGCCGCCGGCTTCCCCGTCACCTGCGTGCTGAAGGGCCTGGGCGAATACAAAAGCGTCCGGAAGCTGTTCCTGCAGCATGTGGATGCGGCGATAAAGAGTGAGAAATAAGAGATTTATCAGGAGCACGAAAGAGGTGCGGCGAAATCATTAATAACGGGTGATTTCGACGCACCTCTTTCGTATCTGGACAG
>DVJR01000182.1 GCA_018716575.1 Candidatus Scatomonas merdavium
CGTCACGTCTCGATCCAACGCGCTGACATAACCGCTGGTCACAGACTGTCCGTATCCCAGGGCATTTCCGATGGCAACGACCTGCTCACCCAGAACCAGATCGTCAGAATTTCCAATAGTTGCCACCTTAATCTCTGACATAGTCTCTTCCGGAATGTCTGACAGATTTACGGACACAACTGCCAGATCGCTGCTTGCGTCTGTGCCCTTGATCTGGGCTTCCACTGTGGTCTCATCAATAAATCCCACGGAAAGGCTGGTTGCCCCATTTACCACATGATTGTTAGTCGCAATCAGAAGCTCACTGTCATTCTGTCCGACGATGACGCCGGTGCCTGCACCTTCCACTTCATACTGCTGCGTTCCGCCGAAGAAGCTCTGCATCTCCTCCACAGTCATGGTGGAAATCGTCACCAGCGACGGCATAGCGTTCTCAACTACGGAAGCAACAGTTCCAGAGCCTGTCGTACTGCTCACCGGAGTAGTCGCGGAATCGTCCACTGTATCGGTATTGGCTATAGGCGTTGACAGCGATGCGGAAGACGAAGAATTCCTGGAGAACTGCCCGACTGCCGCATTCACTCCGTAGAACGCGGTTCCGGCCACCAGGCCGAATACCAGCGCCATGGCAACATTGACTGCCCATTTCTTTCCCGTACTCATGGGCTTTCTGGGTTTTTTCACTTTATTTGTTTTGACCTTCCGTGCCTTTTTTCCTGTTCCGGCTGCAGTGCCGTGTCTCGTCTGATAAGTAGAATACTGATAACTTTGGCCGGAAGCGGAACCTGTTGTACTGCCTGCGCCCTGGTACTGCTGGCCGCCGTACCCCTGACCATATGCCCGGCTGCCCTGAGCCTGCTGGCCGGTGTAACTCTGGCCGCTCCGGGCCTGCTGGCTGCCGTAACCCTGGCTCTGACTATTCTGCGCCTGCTGACCGCCATAGCTCTGGCCGCTGTAGCTCTGACTTCTCTGTGTCTGCTGACTACTATAGCTCTGGCCGCTCTGCGCCTGTGCCGTCTGCCCTGCGCTTCCGGTCTCCGTCCTCCAGTTCTGCGCTGAGCCGCCGCTCCACGGATTTTCCTCAGACTTACTGCTCTCGGAAGCTCCGTGCTGCAGTTTTGGATTTACCCAACTATAAGTGGTGCCGCCTGCCGGCTGGCTTCCTGCCGCCTGCTCCTGTGCTTTGTCTTCTGCTGTTTTCTGGGACTCCGTTCCCGTTATGTTTTCCTGCTTCAAATCCTTATTGAATTCTTCACTCATGACCCTTTACCTCTTTTCTCATCTATTTTAGACTGCCTTTTTTCTTATCTCATCTTACATGCCTTATTCTACAGGTCAATTGTGTTGAATTTGTGACCGATTGTTCAAGAAACGATGAAATTCTCTATTCTACCGTCACGGATTTTGCCAGGTTCCGCGGCTTATCCACATCCAGCCCCTTCCCGATGGAAACGTAATAGCCAAACAGCTGCAGGGGTATCACCGCCAGGGAGTTGGCAAAATACGGATTGGTTTCCGGAATGTAGATCACATAATCCGCCGTCTTTTCCACCTCCGTATTGCCCACGGTTGTAACCGCCATCACGAAAGCGCCCCGGCTCTTCACCTCCACAACGTTGCTCAAAGTTTTTTTGTAAAGGGCAGGCTGTGTCAGTACCGCCACCACCAGCCGCCCGTCCTCAATCAGAGAAATTGTCCCGTGCTTCAATTCTCCGGCCGCATACGCTTCCGAATGGATATAAGAGATTTCCTTCAGCTTCAGGGAGCCCTCCAGAGAAATCGCGTAATCGATACCTCTGCCGATGAAAAATACGTGTTCTGCCGCCAGATAGCGGTTGGCAAACTTCTGCACATTTTTCTTATGGCTCAGCAGCAGAGAAATCTGCTCCGGAAGCTGCCGCAGCTCCGCCACCATGGCAGCCCGCTCCTCCGGCTTCACGGTGCCCCGCACCTCCGCAAATTTAATCGCCAGCAGATACTGAGCGATCAACTGCGTGCTGTAAGCCTTCGTGGTCGCCACGGCGATCTCCGGCCCCGCCCAGGTATACATCACATGATCCGCTTCCCGGGCAATCGAGCTTCCCACCACATTGACGATGCCCAGCGTCCGTATTCCGTGGGCCTTCGCCTCCCGCAGCGCCGCCAGGGAATCCGCCGTTTCACCGGACTGGCTAACCACAATCACCAGCATGTTTTCCCCGAATATGGGATTCCTGTAACGGAATTCCGAAGCCAGATCCACTTCCACCGGAATCCGGGCCAGCCCCTCAAACACGTACTTGGCAGTGACGCCCGTATGATAGGCAGAACCGCAGGCCACGATATAGATTTTCTGGATATTCCGGATTTCTTCATCGCTCATGCCCAGCTCTTCGATCACGATCTCTCCGTCTTTGAGACGGGGATTCAGCGTGTCCGCCACCGCCCTGGGCTGCTCGTGCATTTCTTTCAGCATGAAATGGGCATAGCCGCCCTTTTCTGCCGCATTCATATCCCATTCGATGGTCACCGGCTCTTTTTCCAGTTCTTCCTCATCGATATTGTAGAAAGTCAGCGAATCCGCCGTCAGCTTCGCAATCTCCTCATTTTCAATGTAGTAAACTTCACGGGTGTACTTCAGAATCGCCGGCACGTCAGAGGCGATAAAATTTCCGTCCTTACCGCGGCCCACGATCAGGGGGCTGTCTTTGCGGACGCCGTAGATCTCTCCCGGATAATCCCGAAACATAATTCCCAGTCCGTAGGACCCCTCCATCCGGTGCATCACTTTCGTAATAGCTTCCAGCGGATCGCCCTGATAATAATAATCCAGCATCTGAACAATCACTTCCGTATCCGTCTCCGAGCGAAACGTGTATCCATGACCCTCCAGTTTCTTCTTCAGTTTCAGATAATTCTCGATGATTCCATTGTGTACAACCGCGATGGACGCATCCGCATTAAAATGCGGATGGGCGTTCACATCCGATGGCTCCCCATGGGTCGCCCAGCGGGTGTGGCCGATGCCGGCCGTGCCCGGCAGCGTCTCCCCGCCGTGGGTCAGATCATACAGCACCTTCAGGCGCCCGGTAGCCTTCGCCATCTGAATTTCCTGTCCGTTATAAACCGCAATGCCTGCGGAGTCGTATCCCCGGTATTCCAGCTTCTCCAGGCCGTCCAGAAGAATGGGCGCCGCCTGCGAGGAGCCGATGTAGCCTACAATGCCGCACATAGTTGCCTCCTTGATTTTCACTAAAGATTTCTCCCCGTAAAATAATACCTTAAATATGTGTTTTTTACAAGGATAACTACATATTCATTGTTTTAATTGAAAAACTCTATCATTTTTTATTCAGATATAAAATATGTCGTTGCGAAAAAATATTGTCCTAAAGTCTCTACAGACACTTGGGTATGAGAATAAAGAGTGCACAATTTCCCCCAAATCAATTCCTGATCACAGGTATCCATAATACACACAATCAATCCTTTTTCTTCTGTCAGTTTTAGACTATCCAGCAAATCCAAATGATCCTGAGCAATAAATACCACAGATCTATAATTTTGCATTTCATAAAACGACGGCTGCACTTTCCAAAGCGCATCGTATATATAAATACATCGGTATTCTGATTTTTCTGAAGCGTGCGCCAGCAGCTGTTCGCTCTCTCTGTACAGATAAGTCCATTGACACCGAACAAGGCTGGAAACCGTAATCACCACCATGCTTATCGGTACCGCCAGGCATACTATTTTTTTATTTAAAAATATGGTATGCCAAATGTATATAATCATACAGCATCCCAATACTGCCACTACCGGATAAATCGGCTGAATATACCGATCGTAAGAATACGCTGCTATTTTAGCCACAATAATAAAATATCCCAAAC
>DVJR01000183.1 GCA_018716575.1 Candidatus Scatomonas merdavium
TGATGATGACGATGATATATAGAATGTTTATGCCAAACTAAATTTAAAGTTATCTCTTTTGCCGCCTGCCATGGAGCTTTGCGGGGTTCGGGTGCGGTTCGGCAGCAACGGAACAGGATAGAGGAATGGCGCTGTGTCCGGCTGCCTTTGCGCAGGGATGCTAACCATCTTGCGGCTCCGGGCTTTTGCGTTGGTATCGGAAGGGGAAACTGTCTGAGCGAAGCGAGTTTTTTCCCTTCCGATGCCGGTTTTAGCAAAAGTTCGGAACCGCTTAGATGGTCTTGCATCCCGAAACAGCAGCAGGATACAGCGCCATTCCTCTATCCGTTCGATTTCGCTGAGCTTCGCGCCCTCCCCGCCAAACCGGAATCTCACTCCCGCAGCTCTATATTCTGCGATACTCTCAGGTTCAGCATCCGGAAAGACATCATCAGGTAGAAGAGCATGTCCTCATCCTCGAAATCGATGTTGATCAACTCCTTGATCCGGTCCAGGCGGTACAGGAAGGTGCTGCGGTGGATGAACAGCCGCCGGGAAGCCTGCACGGCGTTCAGGTGGGTTTCCAGATAGACCCGCAGAGTCTCGCAGAATTCCGAGTGGTGCCTGATGTCATAAGCCTTCAGCTCCAGCAGCTTCTGGGAGCAGACCATATGGGTGGGCAGCTCGCGGGTGCAGCATTCCGTCAGATAATAGAGGGAAATGTCCTCGAAACGGTGAACCCAGCGGTAGGTCTGGTATTTGCTGCCGATGTCCAGGGCGATCTTGGACTGCAGGTAGCAGTAATGCAGGTCCATGGTCCCCCGGACGGGATTGCTGACGCCGGTTTTCAGAAAGCTGTCCCGGAGAAATACGACCGTTTCGTTCAGGAGCTGGTCTACCGTGCCGTCGTACCGGGTCAGGTTGATGAAAATTACCAGGTCGTCCTCATAGCGGAAGGCGCAGGAGCCGGCCACGATTTCCTCGAAATGGCGGCACAGGTATTTGCTGGTCAGGTTCTGCTGGTCCAGAGAAGCGATTTTCAGCGTCATGCAGCAGTAGGAATGCGAGGCGGACCAGCCGAATTCGGAAAGCTGGTTGTCAATAATCGAATAGTCGGACTGCTGGCCGCTGATAATGTCGGTGAGCAGGTGCTCCAGCGAATACGTTTCCGCTGCCGCGTCCATATCGGAATGAATCAGGGCCAGGGAAACATAGGAGGCCAGATGGGCCAGCAGCGGCGCCAGATCGTCGGTGATTTCCGTCAGCTCCTCCACCAGAATCAGCCGGTGGGAATAATTTCTGTGCTGGAAGAGGTTGATGCACAGCTCCCGGGAGCCGGACAGGTATTCGGGCAGATAGAACGGCTCCGTGTAATTGCGGGCTTCGTTGTATTCCGGGTCCAGGCGGCTGGTGGTGAGCGTTTCGAAGGAAGAATTCGGATCGATCAGATGGGCCAGCTCCGGTTTTTCGTCAATGATGCTGGAATAGGACAGCATGAAAAAATCCGCGGCGCGGAGCAGCAGAGGATTCCGGAAAATGGGAAAGCTGGCGTCCAGCAGGCTCTGGATACTGCCCTCATTCTGCACCAGCTCCTTCAGGCGGTTGTCCCAGGCGTCGTACCTGTCATAGAACTCCTGAAGCCGGTTGAAAAGCTCCGGCAGGCTGCACGTCTCCGGCACTTTCAGCAGATTGTTGGAAACGGGGCTGGAAATGTCCCCGGGAAGGGAATGATAAAAGACCAGTATGTCCTCAGAAACAGGTTCTGACAGCAGATATGCCGGTACGGTGTCGCAGATGCAGACCCGCCCCGCCGGCCAGTGCTCCTGATCCAGCAGGAATACGGGACGCCCCAGATTCAGCAGATTTGAGGGATTTTCCCCGTAAGCGAGGCCGTACAGCGGTTCCAGATATTTCAAAATCAGCATAGCGCTCAGATTCATAAAAAGCCCTCCTAATTCTTCCTACACATTGTAGGAAAAAAAGGGGAAAATGTCAATAGTTCTGCGGATACTTGCGGACCTGATTTTTTGTTATAATACAGTCAATGTATTTCGATACAATAAATTCGGAGGTAACTGAAATATGATTATTATTGGTGAGAAAATTAATGGTTCTATTCCGTCTGTAGCGGAAGCCATCGCCAACAGAGACGCGGATTTCATCAAACAGCGCGCTCTCGTACAGGCAAATGCCAATGCGACGTTCATTGACTGCTGCGCGTCCGTTCCGGAGGCAGAGGAAGTGGAGACCCTGAAGTGGATGATCGACTGCATCCAGGAAGTAACCGATCTTCCCATCAGCGTGGACAGCCCCAGCCCGGACGTACTGATCGAGGCCTACAAGTTCTGCAAGCGCCCCGGTCTGATCAACTCCGTATCCATGGAGGGCGACAAGATTGACAAGATTTTCCCGGTGATTGCCGATACCGACTGGGAGGTAGTTGCTCTGTGCAGCGATGATACCGGCATCCCGAAGACAGCTGCTGACCGTCTGAGAGTATTTGACAACATCATGGCGAAAGCGAAAGAATATGGCATCAAACCCAGCCGTCTGCACATTGATCCGCTGGTAGAGATGCTGTGTACTTCCGAGGATGGAATCGCCATGAACATCGAAGTGATCAGCACGATCCGGAAGCAGTATCCGGATATTCATATCACGGCTGCTGTCAGCAATATTTCCTTTAACCTGCCGGTTCGTAAGCTGCTGAACATGAGCTTCACGGTTCTGGCTATGAACTATGGACTGGACAGCGCGATCCTGGATCCCACTAACCGCGATATGCTGGGTCTGATCTATGCTACGGAAGCTATGCTGGGCAAAGATGATTTCTGCATGGAGTACATAGAGGCATACAGAGACGGCCTGTTCGGACCGAAGAAGTAATTATCTGGTTTTCATCACGATTAATACTGCTTTCAGCGGAAAGGAAGCTGTATTATATAAAAACACATGTAAATGGAGGAAAGAAGTTATGTCAAAAATTGATGAAGTTGCTGCATTAGTTGAAAAAGGCAAAGCAAAACAGATCGGCGCTGCCGTTCAGGAAGCTCTGGATGCAGGATGTGATCCCAACGAGATCCTGAACAAAGGTATGATCGATGCTATGGGCGTTGTTGGTGAGAAATTCAAAAACAACGAAATCTTCGTTCCGGAGATGCTGGTAGCTGCCAAAGCTATGAAGGTTGGCGTTGAGGTTCTGAAACCCCATCTGTCCAGCGGTTCCACCGGAGCTCTTGGAAAAGTTATCATCGCAACTGTTGCAGGCGACCTGCATGATATCGGCAAGAACCTGGTAGCTATGATGATCGAGTCCGCTGGATTCGAAGTAATCGACCTGGGCGTTGACGTTCCGATCGACAAGATCATCGCTGCTGTTAACGAGAATCCGGATGTGAAGATCGTGGCTCTGTCCGCTCTGCTGACCACCACGATGCCGTCCCTGCGTGACACTGTTGCCGCTCTGAACGGAGCTCCGTTCCGCGGAAACATCAAGGTTATGGTAGGCGGCGCTCCGATCACTCAGGCATTCGCAGATGAGATCGGCGCTGACGGATATTCAGAGGATGCAGCTTCCGCAGCTACTCTGGCTAAATCTCTGGTAGCATAAGAGAAAAAACAGAGGCCCTTCGGGGGGACTGGCTTTCTGCGGCAGTGGATTTCTGCCGCAGGGGGCGGCCCTTAGCCGGGGGGCTTTTTCTATGCAGCAAATTGTCAGCATTTCGGAAGTGGAAACGGCAGCGGCCATGCAGGTTTGCATTTTCGGAAAACATAATGAAATGGATGGGTGCGTAAGATGAACAGAATGTATACCGTTACTTTTCTCCCGCAGAATATTTCCATTGAAGTCGCAGAGGGAACGACGCTTCTGGCGGCGGAACAGGAAGCGGGCCTGGAGCCGGACGCTCCCTGCGGCGGTAAGGGAGATTGTGGCAAATGTAAAGTAAATATTGTATCCGGAAAGCAGACTGGCGTGGTGCTGGCCTGTCAGACGGCGGTGACTTGCGATATGAAAGTGGACACCATGTATCAGGGCAAAATTCAGAAAATCCTGACCGACGGTTTCAGCAGGAGTGTGGCGGTGGAGCCGGGCGTGGGCCGGGAGGAACTGGAAAAAGGAATTCCTTTCTACCTGATGGCTTTTGACATCGGCACCACCACGGTCGTGGGATATCTGCTGGACGGAAAGAGCGGAAAAGAGATGGCTGTTGCCAGCATGATGAATCCCCAGCACCAGTTCGGGGCGGATGTCATTTCCAGATCCAACTATGTGCTGGAGCACGGCGGAGAAGAGATGCGGGCGGTGATACAGGATGCTCTGAACCGGCTGATTGTCCAGGCCTGTGCAAAAGCGGGAATAAAGAAAGAAGAAATTCTTCAGGTTTCCATAGTAGGCAATACGTGTATGCATCATCTGTTTCTGGGGATTTCACCGGATTCTCTGGTGCACGCGCCTTATCTCCCGGCTGTCAAGGAGGGCATGATTCTGTCGGCAGAGGAGTGCGGCATCCATATCGCGCCGGAGGGCAGGCTGCTGATGCTGCCCAATATTGCGGGATTTGTGGGAGCGGATACAGTGGGCTGCATGCTTTCCGTAGCTTTTGACCAGTTGGAGCCGATGACGCTGATGATCGATATCGGAACCAACGGAGAAATGGTTATGGGCAATAAGGAGAGGATGGTTACAACCTCCACGGCTGCCGGTCCGGCCTTTGAGGGTGCAAAGATCGAGTGCGGCATGCGCGGTTCCAAAGGCGCCATCAGCCATGTGTCTGTGGAAAACGGAGAACTGAAGCTGGAGGTTGTGGAGGATGCAAAGCCTGTGGGCATTTGCGGTTCCGGGTTGATCGACATTCTGGCATTTATGATCCGGTACGGGTTTGTAGACAATTACGGCGGTCTCTGTGACGAAGAGGATCTGACCGACGAATTCGCGAAAAGCCAGGCGTACCGCCTGAAGGAGAAGGACGGAAAGCCCGTCTTTATGCTGGTACCCGCGGAAGAGACAGCCAACGGTTCGGAAATCTACATCAGCCAGAAGGATATCCGGGAGGTGCAGCTTGCCAAGGGTGCGATTGCTGCCGGAATCCAGATTATGGCCTCCAAGCTGTCCATCCGGCCGGAGGATATTCAGCAGGTATATCTGGCAGGGGCGTTCGGAAATTACATGGATGCTGAAAATGCCTGTGAGATCGGGCTGGTGCCCTATGAGCTCCGGGAACGGATTACGCCTATCGGAAATGCGGCCGGGGAGGGAGCCAAGCTGGCTGTGGTAAACAGAGAGGAATATGATTACGCCTGCCGCCTGGCAGAAAAGGCAGAATTCATTGAGCTGGCTACGGAAAGTGTATTTCAGGATACCTTTGTGGATGAATTAGAGTTTGCGCGCGCGACAGAAAGATGATAAGATAGTAACTGGAAAAAAAGCCAGGAGACTATTATGCCCTACGATGAAATACAACAAGCAGTAATTGAAGGAAAGCCCCGTCTGGCCGGCAAGCTGGTGCAGAAGGCTCTGGACCGGGGAGAGAATGCGCCGGACATTCTGGATAACGGCCTTTTGAGTGCCATGCGCCGTATGGGTCTGAATTTTCAGAATGACGATCAGGATATTGCGCGGGTACTGGCCTGTGCCCGTGCCATGAAAGCCGGGCTGGAGCGGCTGGAGCCTTATTTTGAAGGAGGCCGGTTTGGTGATCACGGAAAAGCCATACTGGGCACCGCCGGCGGAGATCTGCACGATGTGGGAAAGAACATTGTGGCGATTATGTTCCGTGGGTCCGGCTTCGAGGTGGTGGATCTGGGCGTGGACGTGTCCGCCAGGCAGTTCGTGCAGGCGGTACGGGAAAATCCGGATGTGAAGGTGGTGTGCATCTCCTGCCTTCTGACGACCTCGCTGCCGGAGATGAAGCATATCGTTCAGGCGCTGAATGAGATGAGCGAACGGAGGGATTTCCGCGTGATGGTGGGCGGCGGACCGGTGACGGGAGAGTTTGCCCGGCAGATCGGGGCGGATGCCTATACGGAAAACGCCATGGATGCTGCGGAGATTGCCAGGACATTTTCGGAAAATGTGCAGGCGCAGCGGCGCGGGTGAAGAAAAGCGGAGAAAGAAAAGACGGAACCCCCCGCGCAGATAAAGAAAAAGCCGGAAAACCCGGCGCGGAACGATGGGAAGCCATCGGCTCTGCGCCGGGTTTTTCGTATGGCGCGCCTGCGCGGGCGCATGGTCATTTTTTTGTAAAGCGTCCTTCCTCCAGGCTGCGGACGAAGAGCGTCAGAAGATCGGCAGTCGTATCGATGCCGTAGGATGAGCTGTTGATGCAGAGATCGTAATCGTGAGGATCGCCCCAGCTGCGTTTGGTGTAGTAGCTGTAGTAGGATTTTCGCTGTTTATCCATCTTCCTGACCTGTGCGGTGGCTTCCTTTTCCGAAAGCTTCTGGCGCTCCATCTCGCGGCTGACCCGGTCCTCAAAGGGTGCCGTGATAAAGATGCTCAGATGGGGAACGCCGGTCTGCTCCAGCACGTAGTCGGCACAGCGTCCCACGAAGACGCAGGAGCCTTTGGATGCGGTCTCGTAGATCCATTCGCTCTGAAGCTGAAATACAATGTCGTTGGCGGACATGCCCCGCAGGCGCACTTCGGATACATCGTACTGCGGCGTATCCCGCCACAGGCTGGCCTTGGTCTCGTCAGCCTTCTCCAGTACGGAACGGTGGATGCCGATGTCCTCTGCCGCGTCAATCAGTTTACGGTCATAATATGGAATATTCAGATTGGAAGCCAGGCGTCTGCCGATGTTGTGGCCGCCGCTGCCATATTCCCGTCCAATACAGATAATCATATGTACCCCTCCTTCGATCAATTCTCGAATCCCTTTTATTATACCATCCGGGCGGCATTCCGGCAATTGGGAAAGCGGTCTGGGGCGGCCTTTTCCGCGGGAAGATTCAGCTGGCTTCCGGGAGCCCCAGCTCCTCCCGCAGCAGGGAAAATGGAAGCGGTCCCAGCTCCAGCAGCTCCCGGTGGAATTCTTTGGGGGAAAAATCTGTGCCTTTCATAGCTTCCATATCTGTCCGGATATCCAGAAAATTCAGGTAGCCATAGTAGTATTTCAGGTAATTGGCGGGCGTCTCAACAATGTATTCATAGATTTCGGAAACCACAGACATATCAGAAACGCCGAACTGCCCCAGGAAGGATGCGGCTTCTTCAGCACTCCAGCCGTCATAATGGATGCCGATATCCATCAGGGAGTAGATGCAGAGATTGATAGAGCGGTTCAGCCAGAGCAGGCGGTTCAGGGACGCATTTCCGCCGGCCCAGGAGTAGGCGTAGGATTCCACATAAGTGGCCCAGCCTTCCACATAGCCGCTCGGCTCATAGAGATAGCGGATCATCTGCGGCTCTGTTCTGGCAAAATAGACGGTCTGGTACAGATGGCCGGGGAAGCCCTCATGGGCCAGCGTCGTGTAGAGTTCAACGCCGTCCATGGAGGCCGCCGGGTTAATGTAGATAGCGTTGGGGCTGGCGGTGTCGGCCGGAGGCGTCAGATAAAAGGCAGGGCTCAGAAAATTCTCCAGAGATTCATCCACATATTTTACTTCATATTCCACCTGTCCCAGCTCGGGAAAATCCTCCTGGACAGCTTCATACAGCTCTTCCAGAATCTCAGCCGGTTCATCCGTAACATCTTCAGAGGGCATTCCGGCTCCGGTCTCTGACAGAAGCGAGGGATCGGCAGAAAGCAGAAGCTGCATTTCCTTCGTATCTTCCAGAAGCTGTCGGATCATGCGCTGTCGGATTGCGTCCGGGTCGTCATCGGTACCCACCTGTGACCGGAGCAGCCAGCGGTAATACTCCTGCCCGCCCTCCAGATTTGCCAGGCCGCCAGTGTTTTCTCCGGAACCTTCCAGGAGAGTCAGTCCGTCGATCAGAGACTGATAGGCGGGAATGACACAGGAGGCGATCAGACGGGAGTGAAGCTCCAGAAGCGCGCTTCGTTCTTCAGGAGTCAGATCAGGAAATTCTTCTATTTTCTGTCGGAAAACCGGATCCAGACAGAGGTTTTCGGGATCTTCGATAAAAGACGAACATTGGGCGATCACGCCGTCGGCGGCCAGGTCGTTCATAAAATAGCCGTTGGCTGCCTTTTCCTGTTCAAATTCCAGAATCCGGGCAAAATAATCAGGGATTTCCTTTAGCAGTGCCAGATAGTCCAGAATATCCTGCTTCGTGCGGAAGGCGTACTCGCAGAGCAGAACCGGAAGCTGTGCCTGAACGCCCAGAGAAGGGCTTAAGTATTCCTGAAGAAGCTCCAGCTCCTGTGCGTCCTCCTGGAGCTTCAGCTCCCGTTCCAGAAGCTGGTAGATCAGGCTGTTTTCTTTATTCAGCCGGGACGGGTCGGCAGAGGCGAGCACGGCCCGGAGGCCGTCGGCGGAATCGCCGGGCTGAGAGACGTTCCCGCCCGATGACGGCGTCTCTGTCTGCACCGTGCCCAGCGTAATCGGATAGTCATCGATTCCGTATCCGGCCGGATCTGCCAGGGTATAGTGGAGATTCATGGTGGTAGAAGTGATTTCCTGACGAAACAGGTCAGCGGCAGCAGTTTCAAAGCGACGGTCTTCACTGCTTCCGCCGGTCAGCGCCCGTACCAGAAAAAACAGTGCTCCCAGGCACAGAAAAGCCAGGGGAATCGGAATAAGATATTTGCGGGATGGAATTCTGTTCATAACGGCCCCGGAAAGATTCTTCCTCACAGTTTATGACGGGGCGGGATTGGAAAGTACCGGGAATTATGCTAAAATGAGTTTCAGACGGGCAGGCGGGACAGGAGTGCGGAAATCGCCTGCGGGGGTGAATGATGGGACGGCGAAGCCGTGATCCGACCCGGAGGGCATGGATTACGGTGTGCCCCGGAATGATGAAAGGAGAAATGAGAAGATGGAAAAGATATATGATCTGATTATCATAGGGAGCGGACCGGCGGGCCTGACGGCGGCGATCTATGCCCAGAGGGCGAAGCTGGAGACGCTGGTGATCGAGGCCAGCTATGTGAGCGGCGGCCAGGTGGTGAACACCTACGAAGTGGATAATTATCCGGGACTTCCCGGCATCAGCGGCATGGATCTGGGGACGACCCTGCGGAATCACGCGGACCGGATGGGCGGCGCATTCGTCCGGGAGCGGGTGAAGGAGCTGGAGCTGGAAGGGGATATTAAGACAGTACGGACACAGAAAAATGAATACCGGACAAAGACTCTGATCCTGGCCATGGGAGCCAGCCACAGGAAGCTGGGCGTACCGGGAGAGGATACCTTCGGCGGCCTGGGTGTGTCTTACTGCGCCACCTGCGACGGGGCTTTTTTCAAGGGAAAGGTGACAGCCGTGGTGGGCGGCGGCGATGTGGCAGTGGAGGACGCCATCTTTCTGGCAAGAGGCTGTGAAAAGGTCTATCTGATACACCGGCGCGACAGCCTGCGCGCGGCGGCGATTCTGCAGGAGCGCCTTCTGGCCCTGCCCAATGTGGAAGTGGTGTGGAACCATGTGGTAAAGGAAATTCAGGGAATGGATCAGGTGGAAGCGCTTCTGCTGGAAAATGCACAGACAGGGGCGGAGCAGAAGCTGGCGGTAGACGGCTGTTTCATCGCTGTGGGAATTCTGCCCAACAGCGAGCTTGTGCAGGGAAAACTGGAACTGGATGGAGCGGGCTACATCGTGGCCGGAGAAAACGGCGTCACCAGCGTTCCCGGCGTATTTGCCGCCGGAGATATACGAACGAAGCAGCTCCGCCAGATTATTACGGCGGCTTCGGATGGGGCCAACTGCGTGACATCGGCGCAGAATTATCTGGTGGAGAAAGGGCTGTAGAAAAATGTTTGATTTTCACCTGATAATGGAATAATATGTGAGTATGAGGTGAAAATATGATAAAAACTTATGCGATGCTGATGGAAGAACTTTCCAACTACCGTGCTCCGGCGAATAAATTAGCCAGAATGGTCAGAGCAGGCGAATACACGCCAATTGTGAGGGGACTGTATGAAACAGACCGCGCAACGCCGGGCTATCTTCTGGCAGGCAGTATCTATGGCCCTTCTTATCTGTCTTTTGAATTTGCACTTTCACAGTATGGGCTGATACCGGAAGCGGTGTATGTGTTTACATCAGCTACATTTGAAAAGAAAAAGAAAAAATCTTACAGAACACCTTACGGAACTTTTATGTATCGGGACGTTCCGGCAGATGCCTATCCGTGGGGAATCCGCCTGGTGGAGGAGGGCGCTTACCGATATCAGATGGCGACTCCTGAAAAGGCACTTTGTGATAAAATATATACTTTGCCGCCTGCAAAGAATAAGAAAGAACTAAGCAGTCTGCTGTTTGACAACCTTCGGATTGATGATGGTGAATTTGGGAAATTAAATTGTGAGGATTTGAAAAAAATGTGTGATTTGTATCATTGTAAAAATTTAGTGCTGTTGAAAAAAATTTTGAGGTGATATGAATAGTGGATACAATGCTTGAACAAATGCTGAAGCATTACGATGCGAAAACGATTTATGAGAAAAAGAATGCCATAAAAGAAATTATGCAGGAGATTGTTTTGTGCGGCCTAAGCCGATCCGGCTTTTTCAGAGAAGCTGCGTTTTACGGCGGCACTGCGCTCAGAATCTTTTACGGACTTGACAGATTCTCGGAGGATCTGGATTTCTCCCTGATGAGAAAAAATCAGAATTATGATTTAAGGCAGTATTTTCCGGCATTGGAGCAGGAAATCAGGGCATATGGGTTAAAGGTGATAATTACCGAAAAAGAAAAAACGAAAAAATCTGACATAAAATCTGCTTTTTTAAAAGGGAATACAAAAGAACATCTGTTATTGTTTTATTCAGATCAGCCAATAGCAGGAATTGCTGATTCCGAACAGATAAAAATAAAGTTTGAGGTGGATACCAATCCTCCGGCTTATGCGATATTTGAGAGCAAATATCGGCTTCTTCCGGCACCATATGAAGTAAAAATGTATGATGCATCATCGCTGTTTGCCGGAAAGATTCATGCCGTTCTTTGCCGGGCCTGGAAGAATCGTGTAAAAGGAAGGGATCTATACGATTACGTATTTTATATGGCAAGACAAACGCCTGTAAATCGGCTTCATTTGCGCGAAAGATTGTTACAGTCAGGTTATATCGGCGAAAATATGGAATGCACCATGGATGATGTAAAGAAGATGCTGCTGGAAAGATTTGAAACCATTGATTACGAACAGGCAAAAAGAGATGTGGAACCGTTTATACGCGATACCACATCCCTGGCGCTTTGGAAAGCAGATTTTTTTAAACAGATTACGGAAATGCTTGTAGGGATCAACTGAAATTCTGTTCAGTCATCCCGGTGCCGGTCGCCCCATTCGCACATACTGTCCAGAATGGGAATCAGGGACTGGCCTCGCTCGGTCAGGCTGTATTCCACTTTTGGCGGAATCTGCGGGTATTCTTCCCGATGCACCAGGCGGTCAGCCTCCAGTTCCTTCAGGGTGGAGCTCAGCGTCTTATAGGAGATGTTGCCGATATACTTTTTCATTTCATTGAATCTTACAGTGCCAAATTCCATCAGCGTATAGAGAATGGTCATTTTGTATTTGCCGTTGATTAATGACAGCGTATAGCTGAAACCGGTCGTTCCGAGACATTCATCGGAAATGCATCGTTTGTGATCGCTCATAATGAAATGCTCCTTTCCCCAGAGGATGAATTCCGGCAGCAGGAAAAGGCGGCTATAATGCGCAACGGCATACGATGAACCAGAGATCAGCTTGCTGCGGAATGAATGATTTGCAAAGAAAAACAATATATATGCTAAAATTATAATCGTTGGTGCGGGAAAAGTCAAATAATCTGCGATCAGTTTTGAACAGGTTTTAAGATAGGTTTTCAGAATTGCTTCGGGCTGTCCGATGCCCTGCAGAGCCCCGGGGTTTCTGAAAGCTGTGCGGTAAAGCAGCTGCTGAGACTGTTGGAGAAAGAAGAAAAGAGGCGAGAGGAATGCCGGAAAGAGCAATCAGCATTTTAATCGGTTATCTGTGCGGGAATTTTCTGACGGCGGAGCCGGTGTCCCGGCATCTGTCGGGGAAAAGCGCTTTTCAGATAGGGACGGGAAATCCCGGTATGGCAAATATGATGAAGCAGTACGGATTTCGCAGCGGCATTCTGGTTCTGGCCGGCGACCTGGGAAAGACTCTGCTGGCCTGCCTGGTCTGCCGCTTTCTGCTGTTTCCAGGGACGCCCCTTCCGGCGGCTCTCTACAGCGGGCTGGGCTGTGTGGCCGGACACAACTTTCCGTTCTGGCACGGATTTCGCGGCGGAAAGGGAGTGGCCTGCACCTGTGCCGCGCTGGTCTGCGTAAGCCCTCTTTGGGGAATTATCGCCTGCCTTGCCGGGCTGGCAGGGGTGCTGATCAGCAAATATCTTCCTGTGGGAGCGGTGCTGATTCCGGGGCTATTTGTTATTCCGGCGTTTCTGTGCAAGGGAACCGAGGCGGGCATTATCGCGGTGATTTTGACCGCCCTGATGCTGCTGCGCCACTGGCCGGGGCTGCGGAACATACCGTCCGGAACAGAACCCAGGATGGATTTGCTGGGAAAGCTGCGTCGCGGAAATAACGAATAGCCAATAAAATCACGAGAGGAGATCGGAAGCATGAACAGTATTTTTAAGAGAAGGAGCATTCGGAAGTATGAAGAAAAGTCGGTGGAAAATGAGAAAATTCATCTGCTGCTGAAAGCGGCCATGTCCGCTCCGACGGCGCGCAACCAGAGGGAATGGGAGTTTGTCGTGGTTACGGATCCGGAGATCCTCCGCGAGCTGTCGCAGGCAAGCCCTTATGCGAAACCGACAGCCGCCGCGCCGCTGGCAATCGTGCCTTTAGCGAATACAGAGAGAATGAACGGCACAGCTTATCTGGAACAGGATCTGGGAGCGGCCGTGGAAAATATTCTGATCGAGGCGGAAGAGCTGGGCCTGGGCGCGGTATGGATGGGAATCATGCCCCGGGAAGAGCGGATGGCAAGGGTCTCCGAGATGTTGAAGCTTCCGGAGCATGTGGTGCCTTTTGCCATAGTGGCAGTGGGATATCCGGCGGAAGTTCGGGAAGCCGGGGAGCGGTATGAGGAGGAACGGGTGCATTATAACGGGTATTGAGCCGGCTGGTGTTTCAGAAGAATTAAGTTGAAAAGACAAAGAAAGACAGGCCGTGTGTCAGGGCAGGCGGACCGCCGTCCCGTATTGACAAATGATGACCGGAAAGCTATCATGAACGTATATGGCCCGGCGAAAGGAGTATGCGGCGGCACGTCCTTTCATGCGGACACAGACAGGAGGACAGGAAAATGGGATGGTCAGAGAATGTAAACGGCCTTCAGCACATTGGTATTCCCACTGAGAATATAAAGGCGGCTGTGGAATTTTATCAGAAGCTTGGTTTTCAGACTGCGCTTCA
>DVJR01000184.1 GCA_018716575.1 Candidatus Scatomonas merdavium
GCCGCCTCCGGCGCGGACATCCTGGTGCGGATTCACGCCAACGGCTCGGAGAATACCTCCGTACAGGGCGCGCTGACCATGGCGCCCTCCAGCGGGAACCCCTACGTGGGAGAGCTTGCAGGAACCTGCCAGGAGCTTTCACAGGATATTATCGACGCCTTCTGCGCCGCCACAGGCGCGAACAATCAGGGCGTGTACATAACGGACGATATGAGCGGCATCAACTGGAGCACCATTCCGGTGACCATTGTGGAGATGGGCTATATGACCAATCCGGATGAGGATCTCCGCATGGCGTCGGATGAATACCAGGCGCAGATGGTGCAGGGCATCGCCAACGGAATCGATGCGTATTTTGCAGGGCAGTAGAGGAAAGCGGCGGAAGAGAATAGCCGGAAGAGCGGTCTGCGGATCGGCAGAAAAGAATAGCCGGAAAAGCAGTCTGCAGGCGGCAGGGGAAAATGAACGAAGAGATAAGGGAGACGACATGACGGAACTGATTTTATTCGATCTGGACGGGACGCTGACGGATTCGGCTCCCGGCATCACCCGGTGCGTACAGTACGCGCTGACTTATCTGGGGAAACCCCGGTATGAGCCGGAGGAGCTGAACTGTTTTCTGGGGCCGCCCCTGAAGGAGCAGTTCATGAAATTCGCCGGGCTGACGGAAGAAGAAGCGGATACGGCGGTGGAACAGTACCGGGAACGGTATAACGGCATCGGCATTTATGAAAATGAAGTGTATGAGGGGATTCCCGAACTGCTGGAATTTCTGAAAAAGCACGGGAAAAAGCTGGGCGTGGCCTCTTCCAAGCCCCAGGTCTATGTGGAGGAAATCCTGCGCCATTTCGGGCTGGAGAAGCGGTTTGACGTGATCGTGGGCAGCGAGCTGGATGGTACCCGGACGGACAAGGCAGAGGTAATAGAGGAAGCCCTGCGGCGGTCCGGCTATTCCGGAAAGCGGAGCCGCGTGATTATGGTGGGCGACCGGAGCCACGATGTGGCCGGCGCGCAGAAATGCCGCGTCGCCTGTGTGGGGGCCGCCTATGGCTACGGCGGACGGAAAGAACTGGAGGAGGCCGGCGTCGAGCTGGTGGCGGATACCGTGAAAGATCTGGAGCTGCTGGCCTCGGATATCAGGAAAGGGACGGAAGAGACCGCCGCTGTAACCGCCGAACCGGTGAAAGAGAAAAAGAAGCGGGTGCGGTACGGGCAGGATCTGAGCTTTGGGAAAAAAATCTGGGATGTGCTGTATCCCATGGTGTTCTTTATTCTCTGCATGCTGGTGGTGACGGTGGCCGTCATGATTATTGTCAGTCTTGCCACGGGAACGCAGGGAACGGATTCCTCTCAGCTTCTGACGGCTGTGCCGGGGATGCCGCTGATCATCAGCATCGGATTCTACGCTGTGACCCTTCTGATGCAGCGGAAGAATTACGCCATGGATCAGGTGCGGTTCGGCGCATTTGAGCGGAGGTGGAGCGGAGGACAGATTGCTCTGGCCTGCGTGCTGGTGGTCTGTGTCGGCCATCTCTGGAGCACGGCCATTGACCTGAGCGGCCTGGAGCACGTATTTCCGGGCTATGCGGAGAGCGCCGCTGGGGCCTTCGAGGGCCAGAATCCTCTGCTGCTGATTGCGGCCACGGTGCTGGTCGGCCCTGCGGCCGAAGAACTGATTTTCCGGGGAATGATTTACCGGAGGGCGGAGAATTATTTCCGCACGGGCTGGGCTGTGGGCATTTCCAGCGCCCTGTTCGGCATTTACCACGGGAATGTGATTCAGTTCCTCTATGCGGCGGTGCTGGGCATTCTGCTGGCCGTGATCTATGAGAAGAGCCGGACGCTGCTGGCTCCGGTGCTGGCTCATATGGCCGTGAATCTCTGGGCGATATACAGCGGCGACTGTATCCGCGGCCTGTCCTCTCTGACGGGCGGCGTGGAGACGATTGTGCTGATTGCGGAGGCGGCCGCGGCGGCTGTGTGCCTGGCGGCGCTGGTCCGAGGGGAGCGGCAGCGTGCCTGAAAGAGGAAAAAGGGAGTATAAATATATGCGAAGGGTTATAAAAGAAGTCTGCATCCTGCTGTAAGCGATGCAAGGGATATTGCTTTATCAATTATAGAGCAGTATTGAATCGCAGGCGCGGCGGCGGAGAATTTTCCCGGCATTTCTCCCGGATTTTACAGAAAAGTACGGGAAAAGTGCTTGTATCTCGAGGATTTCTGTGCTATAATCTTCACGTTGCGTAAAAAAGCACGCATGCGGATTTGAGGGATGGTGCCCGGATATCCGGGTTTCCCGAAAAGCTGAGACATGCGGAAGAATCTAACCAAAAGGAGAGAAACAAATGAGCGTACTTTCAATGAAACAGTTACTCGAAGCAGGTGTTCATTTCGGACATCAGACCAGAAGATGGAACCCCAAGATGGCTCCGTATATCTATACCGAGCGTAACGGCATCTACATCATCGACCTGCAGAAATCTGTGGGAATGGTGGATGACGCTTACCGCGCAGTTGCCGATATCGCGGCAGACGGCGGCACGATCCTGTTTGTAGGAACGAAGAAGCAGGCTCAGGATGCCATCGCTACTGAGGCACAGCGCTGCGGTATGTTCTATGTAAATGAAAGATGGCTGGGCGGTATGCTGACCAACTTCAAGACCATTCAGAGCAGAATCGAGCGTCTGAAAGAAATCGAGACTATGGAAGAAGACGGAACCTTTGACGTACTGCCGAAGAAAGAAGTTATTGCGTTGAAGAAGGAAATGGAGAAGCTGCAGAGAAATCTGGGCGGAATCAAGGAAATGAAAAGAATTCCGGATGCCATTTTCGTAGTAGATCCCAAGAAGGAAAGAATCTGTGTGCAGGAGGCTCACGCTCTGGGCGTTCCGCTGATCGGAATCTGTGATACCAACTGTGATCCGGAAGAGCTGGATTACGTAATCCCCGGCAACGATGACGCTATCCGCGCTGTAAAACTGATCGTTTCCAAGATGGCTGACGCTGTAATCGAGGCAAAACAGGGCGAGACGGCGGAGGATTCCGTTTATGAGGAAGTAGAAGCTGCGGAGGCAGAGGAGCAGGAATAACTGGCACAATCTGAACAGATACGGAGGAATTTAGAATGGCTGTTACAGCGGCAATGGTAAAAGAATTGAGAGAAATGACCGGTGCGGGCATGATGGACTGCAAGAAAGCCCTGTCCGCTACGGACGGAGATATGGACAAGGCGGTTGAGTTCCTGAGAGAAAAGGGACTGGCAACGGCTCAGAAGAAAGCCGGAAGAATTGCGGCTGAGGGTATTGTCATGCTGAAGGTAACGGATGACTGCAAAAAGGCAGTAGCCGTAGAGGTAAATGCTGAGACGGATTTCGTTGCCAAGAACGAGAAGTTCCAGAGCTATGTGGCGCAGGTCTGCGACCAGGCCATGGATACCTCTGCTTCGGATATTGACGCGTTTCTGGCAGAACCCTGGAAATTTGATACTACAAAGACTGTAAACGAAGCTCTGGCAGGCCAGATTTCTGTAATCGGTGAGAATATGAAGATTCGCCGTTTTGCGCAGGTAGAGGATGCCAACGGATTTGTTGCGGCGTATACTCATATGGGCGGCAAGATTGGCGTTCTGGTAGATGTGGAGACAGATGTGGTAAATGATGCGATCAAAGAGATGGGCAAGAATGTAGCCATGCAGGCAGCTGCACTGAAACCGCTCTACACGAACAGAAGCGAGGTTCCCGCAGATTATATTGAGCACGAGAAGGAGATCCTTCTGGCTCAGATCAAGAATGATCCCAAGGAGTCCCAGAAGCCGGAGAAGGTGATCGAAGGCATGATCACCGGACGTATTAACAAAGAGCTGAAGGAAATCTGCCTGATGGATCAGGTATACGTAAAAGCGGAAGACGGCAAGCAGCCGGTGAGCAAGTATGTGGAGCAGGTAGCGAAGGAGAACGGAGCAAAAATCACCATTAAGAGCTTCCTGCGCTGGGAGACCGGTGAGGGCATTGAGAAACGCCAGGATGATTTCGCTGCGGAAGTGGCAAAGCAGGCCGGAATGTAATGCTTGTTGTGGCGCTGCACCGAAAACTGACATGAGATGGACTGAAAAACAGCACGCCGCAAAATAGAAAACATCATAGAAAAAGACTTACGAAAAGAGTGTCGAGGAAAAACCCCGGTGCTCTTTTTTTGTACGCAAAAATCCGGAAGACGTAACAGAAAAGCCCTGAAGGCGCATAAATGAATATTTGGCGAATGCCGCTGTCCATTATAACAGCGTAATGCCTTGCTCAAAAGAGGGGATGATTGAGGAAGAAACTACCCTTACACGGTCTGATTCCGACGACAGCGCCGTATTCGTCTCCATCGAAACGGAAAGTGGAACAAAAGGCTGGTTGATTTTGCTCTGTGGAATGGATATACTATAGTTAGAAGAAAAACGGCTCTTATGCGCGAGGCGATTTCGGACCGGATTCAGATATTGATATTATGATTCTGGTGGATTTATCAGATGATGAGATCAGAAGGAAGGGGCACATGCTCTCCGATTTGCCCCTGTTCTATACCTGGAAGCCGCACTGGAAAGCATTGATAAAATGCCGCAGTCTACGTTTGATGAAATCATAGAGAAATATGTAGAAATGAATATCGCCCACCCTTTTCGCGAAGGGAATGGACGCAGTATGCGGATCTGGCTGGATCTCATGTTAAAGGCTGGCATTCGGAAAGTCATCAATTGGAGTAAGGTTGATAAAGAAGATTATTTGCTGGCGATGGAACGAAGTCCGATCAAAGACACAGAAATTAAACTGTTGCTGAAAAATGCTCTGACGGACGACGTCAACAGCCGGGAAGTATATATGAAGGGCATAGATCGTAGCTATTTCTATGAAGGATATGCTATTTTCAGGACATAAGAATTATAAAGTAATTTGCACTGTTGAGGTTTATCGGTTAATACCGATTTTAACCACTGAGAAACAAGGATGAGACGCTCCCACAGAATTCGGATTTCAGAACGGTTTTTCTGTGAATATT
>DVJR01000185.1 GCA_018716575.1 Candidatus Scatomonas merdavium
GATTGTGGGCGCACATGTGGTAGATATTGCAGGCGCCGATGCGGACGGCGCGGCGTATATCTTCCTCTCCAATCCCCTGCAGCAGCGGTTCCAGGCTTCCCAGAACCGGCACGGTATCATGGCAGAATTGAAAAAGATCCGAAGGCTCCCAGGCCAGAAGCTCTTCCCGGCCTGATACAAAGCCGCAGATCCTGTTTCGTTCCGGAAGGGCGTCCAACATACGGCCGTACTCCTGCAGATCAGACGCATCCAGCCGATCCAGAATCAGCACCACGTCGATATCGCTCTCTTCCGTGGCCTCTCCCCTGCCATAGCTGCCCTGCAGCCCTATAAACCAGATGCGTCCGCCAAAGCGTTCTTCCGCGGCTCTTCGGTACTTCTCCATCCATCTGTCAATTGAAAATGCCATTTTCCTTCCTCCGTCCCGGAAATTCTCAGATCCCGTATTTCCTGTAAAGCTCTTCCCTGTATTTCGGATCGGACGCAATCTTCACGATCTGATCCGCCTTATTTTCCCCGTTGAGAATCAGGATCAGACGGCTGTACCGTTCAGACGCCTGGCGCTCGCCGTGTTCTCTGCCAATACGCTCGCCGTGTTCCCTGCCAATGCGCTCACCTTCTTCCCGGCCTTTTTCCAATGCATCCTCCCATATCATCTGTCCCAGCTTCGTCATGGCGAATTCCTCCTTTACCTGCTTTAATTCTTCTTCATTTAAAAACTTTACCGCCAGAATATACAGAATCGCTTCCATTTTTCGGATATCCTGCTCCGGAAAAACTTGCTCTGCTTTTCTCAGGATGCGGATGCCCTGCCGGACCCGTACCTGACGTTTGGAATTTCCGCCCAGCAGTGGAGAAAACAGCAGAGGCATGGGACACTCTTTTTTCCCTGCGCTCTTTTTTTCCAATACAGCCTCTCTTTCCAGCAGCACAGGAACTGTCTCCATATATCATATCATAACAGGCAGCAGATTGCTTTTCTTTTTGCAGTTTTTTCATGGAATATCTGTCCGAAACGGACAGGACATGTATATCCGGAGAAGAATTCTCCGGAAGAAAAGTAAAGAATAGCGGCAGTTCCCGGGCGTAACTGCTGCCTGTATAAAAAGGATAATACAGGCAGCCCGAAAACGCAATACCAGAAAAATGCTCACGCCTCTTTCTTCATTCCCCTTCTGTCTCCTTTCCCGTTCGGATCTTCTTGTTCCTTTCATAAAATAAAAATCTCCGAAACAGACACCCGATCCGACATCTGTTCCAGAGATTCTCTCATTTATTTCAGATTCCTGCCTGCTTCAGCAGCTCCGGCACCTTGTCCTCCCAGCCCAGAGCCATGATATGCACGCCCTGGCAGTAAGGCCTGCATTCCCTGATAATGCGGGCGGCGATCTCTATGCCGGTGATTCCCGCTTTCGTCTTCTCCTTATCCTTCTTCAGCTCCTCGATCATCTCATCGGGCACGTGAATACCGGCCACGTTGTTGTTCATGAACTTCGCCATTCCTGCCGACTTGGGAATGATGATTCCCACCTGCACCGGCTTGCCGAACTGCTTCGCCTTTTCCATAAACCGGATGAATTTCTCCGGCTCGAAGACTGCCTGAGTCTGAAAATAATCCACCCCCGCGCGCACCTTCCGCTCCATCTTGGCCAGCTGCGCGTCCACCGAATCGCTGCAGGGCGATACCACGGCGCCCTTGGCAAATTTCGGCGGCTCGCCCACCAGAGCGTTTCCGCCCAGATCCACGCCTCTTTCCAGCTCCGTAACCGCATGAATCAGGGAGACGGAATCCAGATCAAAGACCGGCTTAGCCTGCGGATGATCGCCCAGCTTCGTATGATCGCCGGTCAGAAGCAGCAGGTTCTCGATGCCAAACATGGCTGCGCTTAAGAGGTCGGACTGCAGGGCAATCCGGTTCCTGTCGCGGCAGGTCAGCTGATAGATGGGAGTCAGCCCCTCGTCCAGCAGCGCCTTGCTCATGGCCAGCGATCCCAGCCGCATGACCGAGGACTGGTTGTCCGTCACGTTTACGGCGGAAATGCCGCTCAGATACTTTTTGGCGTCCTCCAGCAGATGCTCCACATGAAATCCCTTGGGCGGCCCCACTTCCGCAGATACAACAAATTCACCACGTTCAAATAATTCCGTAATCTTCATTATCCATTACTCCTAACCTTTTCTATTTTTCCGGTTTCTCTATTCCGAAACTTCATCATCCGTTGCAAAATTCCGTATCTGGGTGGGGCATTTCAGCACGTCCAGCCGCCCGATCTGCTCAAGCCTCCGGTAAATGCGCTCCCAGCCGCACTCCATTTCGCTGTCCACCTCGCACCTTCCGTTTTTCGCGCCGCCGCACTGGCCGTTGACCAGGCTCTTGGAGCAGGCGGTGAGCGGACAGATTCCTCCTGTCAGATTCAGATAACACTCTCCGCACTGGTCGCATTTATACTCCAGAGGGGTTACACCCTGAAAACCCGGCAGCGGATAGGTGTCGCAGGCCGCATATACCGGCTTCTCCTCCAGATAATTGGCAACCGTCTGCACGCCCACGCCGCAGGAAAGAACCAGAACCGCATCGGCGGCCTGGATTTCGTCCATATGGCTCCGGAGGCGGAGCTCCATGTTTTCCGGATTGCATATGTAATCCGTGGTAATCACTCCCGTGACATTTCCGCCGTCCGACAGCTCCTTCTGCAGCCCGGCGGCCTCTTTTTCCGGGAAATGAACTTCCTTGCATCCCACACAGTTGATAATAAAGACTTTCTTCCCTTCCGTCAGCGACGCGATGGTCTCTCTGGATTTTAATTCCGTTATCAGCATATCACTTCATCCCCCTTACTGCAGTTTTTCCGGCCTTGATCTTATCGACCAGAGGAATCTTGGAGGAACAGATATATTCACAGCACCGGCACTCGATGCAATCCATGACGTTTTTGTCCTTCATACCCTGCCAGTTCTGCTCGTCCGCATATTTGGCGAAGTACAGAGGCGACAGCTCCATGGGGCACACATCCATGCACCGTCCGCATTTGATGCAGGGCTGTTCAGCCACATGATCCGTATCAACAACGATAATGCCGTTGGATCCCTTCATAATCGGCACGTCCGTATCCGTGAGAACAAAGCCCATCATGGGGCCTCCGGCCTTGACCGTAACCTCTCCGTTTCCGGTCACGCCGCCGCAGTAATCAATCAGAGCCTTCGTGCTGGTGCCGATCTTCACCAGGAAGTTGCCCGGATGCTTCAGCCGCTCTCCTGTCACAGTTACCACCCGCTCCACCAGCGGCATCCCTTTCTGAATCGCATCGGAAATGGCCTTCGTGGTGCTGATATTGCTGACGACGCAGCCCACATCCGCAGGAAGCCCCCCGCTTGGCACCTTTCTGCCCGTTACGCGCTTAATCAGCATTTTCTCAGCGCCCTGGGGATATTTCGTCCTGGCCGCCACAACGTCCATATTGGAATACGAAGCAGTTTTTTCCTTCATCAGCTCTATGGCATCCGGCTTGTTATCCTCGATGACGATCAGGCCCCTCTCGGCGCCCACCGCCTTGATGATGGCCTGCAGACCGAAAATTACGTCGTCTGCAAATTCCAGCATCACCCTGTGGTCTGCCGTCAGCAGAGGCTCGCACTCACAGCCGTTCAGCAGAATCGTATCCACCGGCTTGGCGGGTTTCAACTTCACGGATGTGGGGAAGCCGGCTCCGCCCATGCCCACGATTCCCGCCTTCTGTACGATCTCCACGATCTCCTCCGGCGTCAGGCTCTCCAGATCCTTATGGGGCTGTACCGATTCATCCAGGGTATTCTGTCCGTCCGACCGGATCACAACAGAAAGGCACTCTCCCCGGGTGGCATGTCCGCGATTCTCTATGGCGGTTACTGTTCCGCTGACGCTGGAATGCACATAGCCGCTGATAAATCCGGCCGGCTCACCGATGATCTGTCCGACCTTCACCTTATCGCCTGCCTGCACCACCGGATTGGCCGGGGCCCCCGCATGCATGGACAGCGGGATCACCACTTCCTCCGGCTCCGGGAACCTCTGCAGCGCCAGATGCTCCGTGAACCCCTTTCGTTCGGAAGGATGCACGCCGCCGTAGTAACCGTCCAGCCTGTTTTCCCGGATGGATTTTACATAATCATTTACAAATTTAAAATTCACTTTGGAATAATCCCGAAGCTGAACCGGCTGATTCAGAAATTCCTCCAGGCGCCTCTGTTTTTCCAGCCGCT
>DVJR01000015.1 GCA_018716575.1 Candidatus Scatomonas merdavium
CCTTTTTCTGCGTTGAACCATTTTACAGTTCCCTTGTTCATGTTGTAGTACCTCCATAATACTAAGAAAATAAATTGATGCCAGCGAGTGAATTAAAACGATGAAAACCAGCGTCTGCGGGTTGTCCGCGTAAAAAATTCACTGGCTATTACAGATTATATTGAAGGTGAATGAAATATAATCTCTAATAACCAGTGACCTCATAAACATCTCAATAATTCCTTTTTTTAATTAACCCCATTATATGCATCCGAACGGAAAAAGTCAAGTAAAATTTCTGTATGGAAAAAGCCCGGATCACTGAATTTTCCGACCATGGGAATGGTGTGGGAAGTGAGGTGTCAAACCTTGAAATGTATACCTTTTTCCTGTATACTGAATTCAAAGTATATCCCAAGTGGCCGGAAAGTCCGGCCGGAAACGGAGTGGAAGATGGAAAAAAGCATACTGGTAAAGAATGGGCGGCTGCTGGATCCCGATACGGGCACTGATAAGATCTGCAGCCTGCTGCTGGAGGATGGCCGTGTGAAAAGCGTCGGGGCAGTGGCGGATGCATCAGACGCGGAGATTGTGCTGGATGCGGAGGGATGTTGGGTCATGCCTGGTCTGATCGACATGCATGTGCATCTGCGCGATCCGGGACAGACGTGGAAGGAAGATGTGGCCTCCGGTTCACGGGCGGCAGCCCGGGGGGGCTTTACCACGATTGTGGCTATGCCAAATACAAAGCCGGTTATGGATGCGCCGGACCGGATAGATTATGTGCGGATCAAGGCAGAACATGACGCGCCCATCCATGTGCTCCAGGCCGGAGCGGTCACGAAGGGGCAGAAGGGTGAAGAACTGGCGGATATTGACGGAATGGCAGAACACGGGATTCCGGCTATCAGCGAGGACGGAAAAACTGTGATGAACGCGGCGCTGTATCTGGAGGGGATGAAGAAGGCGGCAGCCAGGGGAATACCGGTGCTTGCTCATTGTGAAGATGCCACACTGGTTCGGGGCGGCTGCGTTAATGAGGATGATAATTCCAGGGCCGTAGGCCTGCCGGGCATCAGCAATACGGTGGAGGACGTGATCGTGGCCAGGGATATCCTGCTGGCCCGGGAGGCGGGCGTGCATCTCCACCTGTGCCACTGTTCCACCAGGGGAAGCGCGGAGATGCTGCGGATCGCCAGGGAACATGGCTTTGATGTGTCGGGAGAAGTGTGTCCGCATCATTTCACGCTCACCAGCGACGATATGATTCTGGGTGACACCAATTATAAAATGAACCCGCCCCTGCGGACAGAGGAGGACCGACAGGCGCTGCTGGAAGGCCTGAAGGACGGGACCTTTGAGGTTATCAGCACAGATCACGCGCCCCATTCGACGGAAGAGAAAAGCACCACTATGCGGAAGGCGCCTTTCGGCATCGTGGGGCTGGAGACAGCCGTGCCCCTGACGGTGACGGAGCTGGTGGAGGAAGGGATTCTCACTCCTCTGCAGATGGCGGAGAAGATGAGCCGGAATCCGGCAAGGATTCTGAACCTTTCCGACAGGGGGACTCTGGCTGAAGGAAGTGAAGCCGATGTGGTGATTATTGATCCGGAGGCAGAATATGAGATTGATGCAGAAGAATTTGTCTCCAGAGGAAGAAATACGCCTTTTCAGGGGCGGAAGGTGAAGGGCAGAGTCCTTGTCACCATCTGTGAGGGAAAAATTGTATATCAGGACAGAGAAAGGAATTTGACAAAATGATTCAGCGGTTGATCGAAAATATTAAAAAGACGGGAGCTCCCATCGTAGTGGGACTGGATCCCATGCTGTCGTACGTGCCGGAGCAGGTACAGAAGAAAGCGTTTGAAGAATTTGGAGAGACGCTGGAAGGAGCGGCGGAGGCCATATGGCAGTTCAATAAAGCGATTGTGGACGCGGTCTGGGATCTGATTCCGGCGGTGAAGCCCCAGGTCGCCATGTACGAGCAGTTCGGCGTTCCGGGCATGGCTGCTTATGAAAAGACGGTTTCTTACTGCCAGGAAAAGGGACTGGTGGTGATCGGCGATATCAAAAGGGGCGACATCGGCTCCACTTCCGAGGCATATGCCGTGGGCCATCTGGGAAAAGTGCAGGTGGGAAGCAGAAGCTGGTCCGGCTTCCATGAGGATTTTGCCACGGTCAATCCCTATCTGGGCAGTGACGGTGTGAAACCTTTCCTGAAGGTCTGCAAAGAAGAGAAAAAGGGAATTTTTATCCTGGTTAAGACCTCGAACCCCTCCAGCGGGGAATTTCAGGATCAGATGGTGGACGGGCGCCCGCTCTATGAGCTTGTGGGCGAAAAGGTAGCCCAGTGGGGCGAAGAGGTCATGGGAGATGACTACAGCTATGTGGGCGCCGTGGTGGGAGCCACCTATCCGGAGATGGGGAAAGTGCTGCGCCGGGTGATGCCCAGGAGCTATATCCTGGTGCCGGGATACGGCGCCCAGGGCGGCAAGGGCAAGGATCTGGTTCATTTCTTCAATGAGGACGGGCTGGGGGCTATCGTCAATTCCTCCAGGGGCATCATTGCGGCTTACAGGCAGGAGCAGTACGCCTCTTACGGAGCGGAGAACTTTGCGGAGGCGTCCCGGCAGGCGGTGCTGGATATGGCGGCGGACATCCGCGGGGCTCTGGAGGCGGCAAAATGAAAGTGAAAATGAATGGAAAAATTGTCACGCAGGAGCAGATCGGAACGGGAATCTTCAGCCTGTGGCTGCAGGCGGAGGAGATCGCGGGAGAAGCCCGGCCCGGGCAGTTTGTATCCCTGTACTGCCGCGACGGCAGCCGCCTGCTGCCTCGTCCCATCAGCCTGTGTGAGATCGATGATGCGCAGGGAAGGCTCCGGCTGGTATACCGGATCGCCGGAAAGGGCACGGAAGAATTCTCCCGGCTGAGACAGGGAGATACGATAGAGGTCATGGGGCCTTTGGGCAACGGCTTTCCTCTGGAGGAGGCCAGGGGACGGAAGGTGCTGCTGATGGGCGGCGGCATCGGGATTCCGCCCATGCTGGAGACAGCCAGGAGCATATCAGGAGAGAAACAGATTGTTCTGGGATACCGGGACGAGCGGTTTCTGGAAGAGGAGTTCCGGAAAGAGGGAACTGTGTATGTGGCCACCGAGGACGGCAGCGCCGGCACCAGGGGCAACGTGCTGGACGCCGTCCGGGAAGAGAAGCTGACGGCGGATGTGATTTTCGCCTGCGGGCCGACGCCCATGCTGCGGGCCGTTAAGCAGTATGCGGCGGAGAACGATATCGCCTGCTGGATTTCCCTGGAGGAACGGATGGCCTGCGGCATCGGAGCCTGCCTGGCCTGTGTGTGCCAGTCGAAGGAAGTGGACGGCCATTCCAACGTGCACAACAAGCGAATCTGCAAGGACGGTCCCGTCTTTAAGGCATCGGAGGTGGAGCTGTGATGAATATGAAGGTAAATCTGGCCGGTGTGGAGCTGAAAAATCCGGTCATGACAGCCTCCGGCACCTTCGGGTCCGGAGCGGAATACAGCGAATTCGTGGATCTGAACCGGCTGGGCGCCGTGGTGACCAAGGGCGTGGCAAACGTTCCCTGGCCGGGCAATCCCACGCCCCGTATCGCGGAGGTATACGGCGGAATGCTGAATGCCATCGGTCTGCAGAATCCGGGCATCGATGTGTTCTGTGAGAGGGATATCCCTTTCCTGAAGCAGTTTGACACAAAGATCATTGTCAACGTCTGCGGCCATGCGCCGGAAGAATATCTGGCGGTGGTGGAGCGTCTGGCGGCAGAGGATGTGGATATGTTGGAGATTAATATTTCCTGTCCCAACGTTAACGCCGGCTTTCTGGCCTTTGGACAGGATCCGAAGCATGTGGAGGAGCTGACCGGAGAGATCAAAAAGAAAGCGAAGCAGCCCGTGATTATGAAACTGACGCCCAATGTGACAGATATTGCGGAAATCGCCCGGGCGGCGGAGGCCGGAGGAGCCGACGCCGTTTCGCTGATTAATACGCTGACGGGCATGAAGATCGATATACAGAAAAGAACCTTCGCCCTGGCCAATAAGACCGGCGGCATGTCCGGTCCGGCGGTGAAGCCGGTGGCGGTTCGGATGGTATATCAGACGGCCCAGGCAGTGAAGATACCGGTCATCGGTATGGGCGGCATCGCCACGGCGGAGGACGCGTTGGAATTTATTCTGGCCGGCGCATCGGCCGTGTCGGTGGGAACTGCCAATTTCTACAATCCGACGGCCACTCTGGAGATTATAGACGGAATTCAGAAGTACATGGAGGATAACGGCGTAAAGGATATTGCGGAGCTGGTGGGCGCCGTGCGGTAGTGGAAAAATCAGACGGTAAAGAACAGTCGGCACAGAAAAGCGCAGAAAACGGCGGAAGCTGAATATATGTCACGAACATATTTCGGCTTTCGCCGTTTTCCGCAGCAGATAAAAAAGAGCATACCTGTATGGAATACGATTATTTGTTCTGTGTATAATACCTGGAAAAATAATCTGCGCAGTAAGCAACAAAATGAGATGTAATGCTGTCTGATTCATCATTTTTTCTCCAGAAAATAATAAGCCCTGATTCTGTTTCGCGGATCGGAACACGGACACAGTCGGGATGAGATAATTCCATCAGAAATTGGTCGGCAATATTGACCTCATCGTTATCCTGCAGATTTAATATCCCTTCCGCAATGCTGGAAGTATAGCCGGCGATCTGCGGGATGATCCCGTTTCTGTAAAAATAGTCCATGATCATGTGAAAGTATTCCGGATTTTTATTTGCGTTTGGAAGAAAAAACTTCTGCGCCCTGAGATCGCTGATGGATACGGAATCTCTGCAGCTGAGAGGATTGGTCCGCAGCATGAAAGCGGTCAGCGGCGTGGATACCAGAGGTTTGTAGTCTATGCCGGGATATTTATCCAGACGGCTGATGGAAAAAGTATGGAAGATCGCTGCGTTCGCCTGGCAGGAAAGGATTTCTTCGATGATCCGGTTCAGATTATCCGTCAGAGTATAATGGATACGGATCTTTGGATTTTCCCGGCAGTACTGTTTGACGATCGGGAACAGATATCTGTTGTGGTCAATGGTCTCCGGACAGATCAGATGAAACTGCGAGAGCCAGCCCTGCTGAAGCTGATGCGCCGTCGTGATATGTTCTTCCAGCTGTCGGAGCATGTCCTGAAAATAGGAATAAAGCAGCCGGCCTGCCGGAGACAGCTGCATGTGATTCCCGTTCCGGATAAAAAGCTGAAGTCCCAGGGTTTTCTCCAGGGCGTCCATACTGCGGCTGACGGTAGGCTGCGTAACATTGCAGATTTTTGCGGCCCGTGTATAATTTAGCTCTCTTGCGGCGGCAATAAAGATCTGAATCTGAAGAAAGCTTAACGAATCCAAATTAAAGTGTCTCATCGTATCTGTTCCTTTTCATTTCCTGTATAACTGGTTCCAGGTATTCCCTGACTGTATTTTATCATACCATTTCATAATTTCCCATAAAAATCAACAGAATTTATACTGAAAAAGGTAAAAACACTGTCAAAAATGACAAGGAGGAGGTTTGGCAAATGACAGAACGGGAAAATTATCTGAAGGTATTGAATGGGGAGAAGCCGGAATGGGTACCGTATTATCGCGATGCATGCGACTGGGTTATTCCCTGGATCACGACCTCTTATCTGGCCACAGAAGAGAAGGTTGATTTTCTTGGCGTTCACTGGGTAATGGATGATGCGGGCCCAATGGCGGATACCAGGCGGCTGGCGCTGGACGACATCTCCAAATGGAGAGATGTGGTGCATCTTCCTGATGTGGAAAGCTTTGACTGGGAAAAATATGCCGCTTTTGATCTGCGGGAGCATGATCCGGACAAGGCGATCGCCATTATGCCGGGCCTTGGCGGAGGATGCTTTTTTATCCCTCTGATGAATATGATGGGTTTTTCAGAAGGCCTTTGCGCGATGTTTGAAGAGGAAGAGGAAGTAAAGGCTTTATTTGATCATTTTATGGAATGGTACGAAAAACTTTTGCCAAAGTGCATAGAATACTACCATCCGGATGTTGTGATCATGGGAGATGATATCTGCACGGCCAACGGGCCCTTTATCGGCAGAGACGTGTATGAATCGCTGATCCGCCCCTATTTCCGAAAATGCATCTCCATCTGCAAAAATGCCGGCGTTAAGTTTGAACTTCACATGTGCGGAAAGTGCGAAAGCTTTATCGATGATTTTGTGGAAATGGGGATCGATATCTGGGAACCTGCGCAGCCGCTGAATGATCTGGCGGCGATCAAGAAAAAATACGGAAACCGTCTGGTGCTGAATGGCGCCTGGTTTACGGCAGGGCCGGGAGGCGTACCCGGCGCTCCGGAACACATTGTCCGACGGGAAGCAAGAGAGTGCATCGACCGCTATGCTCCGGGGGGCGGATATGTATTCTGGGATGGAGATCCGGTGGGAACCAGCGAGGATATGAAGAGAAAGATCGGATGGCTGGCAGATGAAGCCAGGACCTATGGAAAAGCATTTTACAAGGAGAAAAACGTATGAAAAAGAGAGCTATACATCCCGGGCTTATCGCTGCGGTTACGATCCTTATGGGGATCATGTTTTCCGCTTCCAATAATCAGGCTACGCCGGCCATGACTACGATCATGAAATATTTCGGGATCGGGAATGGAATGGCAGGAGGTCTGATCACCGCGACAACGGTGGTCGGGGTCATTATGGCACTTCCGGGTGGAGGCATCTGCGCAAAATACGGAACAAGGAAACTCGGGCTTGTTTCTATCTGCTGCTGCCTGGCCGGAAATATCCTGGGCTTTTTTTCCGGATCCTTTGGCATGCTTCTGGCTGCCCAGGTCGTGCAGGGAATAGGTTTCGCCATGTCCGGGATCATCGGACCGGCGCTGATCTCCGAAATTTTTCCGCCGGAAAAGCGGGGACTGCCCATGGGACTCTGGTCCTGTTATGTGGGTGTCGGAACTATGTATATCATGAACATGGCGAATCTGGTCCTGAAGGCCGATGATCCGGCTTCCTGGAAAAATGTCTGGCTGCTGACCTCGGCCGCTCTGGTTCTGGTGCTGGTGCTTTTCTGGATTTTTGTCCGTCCCCCGAAAAAAGAAGGGAATGACGGGACGGTCGGTCAGCCGGAGTCGGTTTCCCTGGTATCCGGACTTAAAAATAAAAGAGTATGGATCCTGGGGATCATCATGTTTGCCTATTCCTTCGGCGTGTGCGTGACCAGTCTGTTTATGTCCAATTACTGTCAGAACAGGCTGGGAATGGAACTGGCGGCTGCAAATTCCACAGTCAGCGTGTTTTCACTCGGAATGATCATCGGTGGCGTGCTGGCAGGAGTCGTATTGAACCGGTTCCGCAGGTTCTACCATATCCTGCTGCTGGCATCCTGTGCCACAACAGCGGCAGTTACCGTGGTATTCCTGTGTCCGGAAATGGTTCTTGTCCCTGTGCTGGCAGTCTGCGGTATCTGCGTTGCGTTTGTTCCGCCCACACTCTTTTCGCTGGCGAGCGTTGAATCTGCCTCCCCGAAGCTGACGGGGATCACCATGGGCGTGATCGCATTTGGTAATTCCCTTGCGACTGTCGGAACCACGATCCAGGGAACGGTGATCGATGCTGCCGGGTGGACAGCTGCGGCAGCCGTCCAGTGCCTTGTGGGGGTAATCTGTATTGTCGGAGCATCTATGCTGATGCATAACAGGAAGATAAAATAAAGAGAAGAAAGAAGAAAGAAAAATGACATTATACGAAGAACGTTTAAAAAGAACGATGGATGCAGTACATATGGAATCTGTAGATAAGATCCCCTTTTCTTATAATGGGCCGGCCTATCTGGCCAGAGCAGAAGGGCTGAAGATCGCGGACTATATTACGGATTTTGATCGCGCAACGGATGCTGCCGTGCATTTTGCCTGCAGCCATCCGGGCATTGATTCTCTGCATACGCCGATCATTTCTCCTTACGTATTGTGCGACCAGTGGCTCTCAGCGGTACGGGTGCCGGGAGTTGAGCTTCCGCCAGATGAATTGTGGCAGATGGATGAGAAAGAAAACATGCACAGGGAAGATTATGAGAAGATAATCAAGGCAGGCTATGAGGTATGGCTGAAAGAGTTTATGGTAAAAAGATTGGACGATCCCAGAAAGAAAGCCCTGCCCTTTTTCCAGCACATGCCGCAGACTGTACAGCGACTTGCGTCTGAAGCCCAGGTTCCTGTCATCAATCAGGGAAATTTCTGCTCGCCGTTTGAAGGTTTCTGCGGCGCAAGGGGGCTGATGAATTTCTTTGTCGATCTCTGCGAGGAGCCGGAACTGGTACGGGCAGCGCTGGACAAGGCAATGGATTATACGTATCAGGCGGCCGTTGCCCAGATGGAAACCATGCATCCGTTTGGAGCCTGGATCGGCGTATGGCGGGGCGCGCCACAGTTCCTGTCGCATGATACATGGATGGAGTTTGTCTGGCCGGATACATTAAAGCTGATCAAAGCCTGTGTGGATCATGATGTACTTCCAATCCTGCATTTTGATTCCTGCTGGGATACGGAACTGGAATCTTTGAAAGATCTTCCGGAAAAGAAATGTATCCTGATGTTTGACGGAACGACAGATATGCGGCAGGCCCGGAAGATCCTGGAAGATCAGGTATGTCTGATGGGTGATGTCCCGTCGCGCATGACAGCGAACGACAGTCCTGAGGCTGTATACCGCTACGTGATCGATCTTATCCGTGACGTGGGGCCGGAAACAGGGCTTATTGTTTCAACCGGATGTGATGCTCCGCTGAATGCAAAGCCGGAAAATATAGACGCGATCATACAGGCCACGGTAGATTATAAAAAATAAAGATATATTTTCGACCCAAAGGAAGAAATGCCGTGTCAGCGGTTTTCTATTGAAGGAGAGGGCGTCCCGAAAGTATCTGCAGAAATGATCAGATCCACCAGATATAGAATAATCCCGGGGATTATTGCTATATCTGGTGGATCGTTTTGACTGAAAATACTTTTTGGGACACCCTCTCTGAGCATTTCTGCAGATACTTTTGGCGGCTTCTCCTGATGGTTTGCTATACATTTGTTTTTTCCATTGTTGTCCGCAAGTCAGCTGACGATGGGGCCTTCCTGTTCCAGAATCTCGAAAGCGATCAGCAGCTCCAGCCGGACCTTCGGATCCTCCAGCTTCAGGCCGGATATTTCCAGGATCCGTTTCAGCTGATACAGGAATGTAGCGCGCTGCATATACAGGATGCGGATGGTTTCGGCAATATGCATGTTCTGCCGGAGATAGATTTTCAGCGTGTGGGTGAACTGGCGGTTGTTTCTGGCGTCATACTCCATAAGGCACTGCAGTCCTGCGGGAAGTACAGAACTCAGGCACCGACCGTCCCTTGCGCTGGCGATCAGGTCCTGCAGCGCGTATTTTTCATAATAATAGCACCAGAACATTTCATCCTGCTGATTTCCAATGCGCAGGGCGGTCAGCGCCTGCCGGTAATAATCGGCTGTCTCTGCGATAGAAAAGAATTCACGGCTGATTCCTACTTTCATCATGTTTTCACGCAGAAGGTAGACGAGCTGTTGAAGAAGGACCTCCTTTGTCTGTGTGCTCCGGGATAGATTGATCAGGACGATGATCGTATTGTTTTTTGGCAGAGCGATGCTGCCAGGCAGGCTGTTTTCCAGACGAAGCGTAATCGGAGCGATGGCAAAGGTATTCTGATCATACTGGCTGCTCAGGAATACCGCGCAGAGGAAGCGGTCGTCTGTCTGCCAACCCAGATCCTGGAAAGTGGAAGCAAGATGTGATGGATTGACTTCTTCCCGGAGCAGCAGCTTCTGAATGCATTCGTCCAGATAGCGGGGATGGTTGTTGAAGGTCAGGTTCTTTCTGCGCATGGCGTGGGAAATGTATTCTGCCAGATAGAGAAGGAGACAGTCGTCGCTGTCATTCAGCGGCCGGTCGGTCTCGCAGAACATGAGCCGCGCCACATAGACGCCGTCAAAACGGATATTGTAGTACAGAATCCGGTATCCCCAGTGATTTGCGGAAAAAATGGCGGGGTCAATGGCGTCCATGGTGGCGTTGTACTCCTTGTCGATCTTTAGTTCTTCTATATCGCTGTCCGGAAGATAGTGATTGATGTCGCTGTCCAGAAACAGTCGGTATTTCAGTTCCTTTTTCTGTTCGCTGAAAAACAGCAGCCGCATATCCTCGGAATAGAGGCAGACCGGGTTGCGGGTAATGGCCATTATGGCATTCCCGTAGCTGTTCAACGGCGCTTCCTCCAGAAACAGATGATTCATTGTCTGCTCCAGCTGTTCAAAAAGCAGAAAGACATTTTGAATATCCTTATATAATTCCAGAATGTCGGTTCCTTCTTCAAAAATCAGCAGATCCGCTCCTTCCGGCAGTTCTTCTTTCCGGACATTTCCAATGCACAGAAAACAGACGCTCTCGGCAGCAGGAAAGGATTCGGTTAGTTGTTCCGCACGGATTAGGATAAAGGAGCGGGTGGGGAGCGCCATCTCTCTGGTGTAAAAATGGATTTCGGCCAGTCTGCGCTCCAGTCGGTCGGATGTCAGAAAAGTCCGAAGAATTTTTGTTTGCATATAATCTTTTGCCATGTAACTGTTCAGATACATCGTTGTCCTCCTGATTTATATAAAATATATAAAAAGAATAAAAGAAAACATCTATTTTGTAAATATATTTTTATAAAAAACTATGATAATATACAAAAAAAGCTGAAATTATCTATAATATTGCATAATAATATCTAATATTTTGCAGATAGATCTAATGAAATGCTGCCCCTCCAAAGCAGACATAATATATAAAAGGAGGTGCGCCATGGAAAGAAACGGATTGATCGCCTGTCTTCCTGTTCTGGTGCTGATCGTTCTGGTGATGATTACCAGAAGAATGGTAGAGTCCATGTTTGTGGCCTCTCTTCTGGCTGCGATTCTGGCATATGGTTCGGATTTTATCAACGGCTATATTCAGATGCTCTATGCGGCACTGTCCAATGAATCCTTCCAGCTGCTGCTGATCGTCGCCTGTGCTTTTGGCGGGATGATCACGCTTCTGGAAAAAAGCGGAGCCATGTTCGGCTTCCAGAAAAAGATGGTCAGGCTCTGTACGGGGCCCAGAAAGACCATGGTGCTCACCTGGCTTCTGGGCGGGATCGTTTTTATCGACGACTATCTGAACGCTCTTGCCGTTTCCGTATCCATGAAAAGTCTGTCGGATTATTACCGGATACCCAGAGAGCATCTGGCCTATACGGTCAACTGCATGGGCGCCTGTGTGTGCGTGCTGATCCCGATCTCCAGCTGGTCGGCATTCGCCATAGGCTCTCTGGGCGATTACGGCCTTGGCGCAGGGGATTATTACCGGGCTATTCCCTATATGTTTTATCCGTTCTGCGCCATCGTCATTTCTTTGCTGCTGGCATGCAGGAAATTCCCTCTTCTGGGAAGTATGAAGAAGGCCTATCAGAGGGTGGAAAACGGAGGGCCGCTGCTGGATGAAGGCCAGCCGGTGGAAGAGATCGGCGACGTGCCGGAGGAAGTGAAGAAAAAAGCGAGCATCTGGAATTTCCTGATCCCGATGGTCTGTCTTTTTGCGGGAGTCCTTCTTTTTGACAATAATATTGTGGCAGGCATTCTGCTGGCCCTTGCTTCAATGCTGGTTCTGTATTGTGTAAAGGGCCGGATGAAGATCACGGTGTTTACAGATCATTTTGTAAACGGCGTGACGGGAATGGTGCCGCTGCTTCTGGCGGTTATGCTGGGCTTTGCCATGCAGGATGCGGTGGCGGATATGGGGTTCAATGAATTTGTGCTTTCTCTGTGTTCGGAAAACATCCTTCCCCAGATCCTTCCCGCAGTGATCTTCCTGCTGGTGGGGCTGGCGGCGTTCCTGGCGGCATCTTTCTGGATGCTGATCGTGATCACCTTCCCGATCTTTATCCCGCTGGCGCAGGTCATGGGGATCGATCCCTCGCTGATCATCGCCGCGGTCATGTCCGGAGTGGCGATGGGCAGCCAGGCGTGTATTTATTCCGATGCGATCTTCATGGTTGCTTCCGGTACAGGCGTTTCCAACGGAAATCAGTTCCGGTCGATCATTCCTTATATCGGCATAGGCGTTGTCGCCGCGACAGTGTTGTTTTTGATTGCAGGCTTTCTGCAGTAAAAATACAGAAATCATATCTCAAGGAGGTGCATTATGCTGAGCAAACGACAGAATTTACTGGAAACCATAAGAGGAGGAAAACCGGACCGCTTTGTGAATCAGTTCGAGTATATGGGATTTGTCTATTCCCATCCCTTTGACCTGATCGATCCCTATCCGGCCTATGGGGAACACAATATCACCGATTCCTGGGGCGTTACCCGTTCCTGGCCGGAAGGCACGCCCGGTCCTTTCCCGGTGCATACGCCGGAACTGACCGTATGTAAGGATATCGAGCACTGGAAGGATTATGTGAAAGCGCCTGCGCTGGATTTTCCGGATGACAGATGGGAAGCGGCGATCAAAGAAGCGGAAGCTATCGACAGGAACGAGCAGTTTGTAACGGCTTTCATGGCTCCGGGACTTTTTGAACGGTGTCATTATCTGCTGGGCATGGAAGAAAGTATGATGGCGTTTTACACAAACCCGGATGAAATGAAGGACATGATCAGATATTTGGCTGACTGGGAAATGAGGTGGGCGGAACCCTTCTGTGAAAAAGTCCGTCCGGACGCTCTTCTGCACCATGACGACTGGGGCACACAGATCTCCACGTTTATTTCTCCGGAAATGTTTGAAGAGTTTTTCCTGGATGCGTACAAAGAGGTGTACAGCTTCTATAAGGATCACGGGATCGAGGTAATCGTGCATCATTCGGATTCCTATGCGGAAACGCTGGTGCCCTATATGATCGATATGGGTATCGATATCTGGCAGGGGGTCATGACGACCAATAATATCCCGGAGATGATCCGGAAATACGGAGGAAAGATCACCTTCCAGGGCGGTATGAATTCCGCGACGGTGGATCATCCGGGATGGACAAGGGAGGAAGTTGCGAAAGAGGTTCGCCGTGCCTGCACGGAATACGGAAAGAAATATTTTATTCCCAATCTTTCCCAGGGAGGCGACATGTCTACTTTCGAAGGCGTATATGAGGCCGTTTCGGAAGAAATTGACAGGATGAGCAAAGAAATGTTTTAAAGGCATCTGGAAAAATAAAGTGAAAAGAGGGGTAATATGGGTAAGAGAAAATTTGATTTCCGAACAATCATGATGATTCTTGTGCTGTTCCTGGGCAACATTGCCATTATGGGAACAACCTTTTACAGCGTTATTATGACACAGCTGTATGCGACCTATGAGGAATGGGTGGTGAATCTGACCATGTCGCTGCCGGGAATCCTGGGAATGGTTTCCTGCCTGCTGTGCGGAAAGATCAGTGACAAGGTGGACAAAAAATGGCTGTTTTTGCTGGGAATGCTGCTGTTTGCCATTACCGGAACAAACCTGGGAGGCATCGCCTACAGCAACAATCTGCTCCTGATCGGCGCAGCCGCTTTTAACGGCGGCGTGTGCTATGGTATGGTCAGCGTTTCTGCGGTAGCCCTGATCAGTGATTACTTTGAAGACGAAGGCCAGAGAAGTCTGGTTATGGGCTGGTATAACGGAGCCATGGCGCTGGTAGGGGCTGCACTCAGCTTTTCCTATGGCATGGCTGCGACCGTGGACTGGAAGCTGGCCTCCGCAGTCAACTGGGCGGCGGCGGTCGTGGTTGTTCTCGGCCTGCTCTTCCTTCCTGCGTGCCCGCCGAAGAAAAATGCAGAGAATGCAGAGGCTGCAGTAAAAGTGAAGGGGGAAAGGGGCTGGGCCAAAAACCTGATCCCGCTGGTAGCTGCCTTCTTCCTGGTAAGCTTTGCGATCATGTCGGTAATGACCTATATCGACCTTTTTGTAACGGCCAACAATCTGGGCGATGCTTCGCTGACCGGCCTGTTTGGAACGGTACAGACTATTTCCTCGTTTATCGCCTGCACATTCTTTGGTGTGCTGTATAAAAAACTGGGAGCGAGAATTTCCATTCCGGCATATCTGCTTCTGGCTCTCAGCGTATTCATTATGTTCATTGCGCCTTCGCCGGTTACGCTGCTTCTGGGCAGCGCGATCATGGGCGTGTCCTGGGGAACTGCCTATACCTACTGGTTCTTCCGTGCTACCGTGGTAGTGCCGCAGAACATGGTGGGAACGGCGACGGGAATCGTCACCACGGCCAATTCCCTGTCCTATTTGCCGATGGCCTATGTGGTAACCGGGCTGATGGGCGCTATGCATACGGATAATTTCCGGGATCTCTTCCCGTTCTATATCGTGATTGTTCTGATCGTATTTGTCGGCGCGATTTTCCTGAATGGAAGGAAAAAGGCGGAAGCCCAGAACTGATTTTACTGAAAACAAAAAACAGAAAACGCCGTCCTTCGGAAACCAGATGCTTCGGAGGACGGTATTTTTTTGCTCTGGGGTCGCTTTCTTGCGGCATTTGTATTATACTGAGAAAAGAAAATGGAAAAGGCGGGGAGATACGATGAAAAAACTGACCTTCAGGGAGACAATATTTGTGGCAAGTATGCTGTTCGGGATGTTTTTTGGGGCGGGCAATCTGATCTTTCCGGCGTCAATGGGACAGCTCTCCGGCAGTCACGTATGGCTGGCCGCTGCCGGTTTTCTGATCACAGGCGTGGGGCTGCCGCTGCTGGGCGTGGCGGCGCTGGGTATCAGCCGGAAGGACGGCCTGCTGGCCCTGGGCAGCAGCGTAGGGAAAAAATACGGTGTCTTTTTCACCTGCGTCCTGTATCTGACCATCGGTCCATTTTTTGCCATACCCAGATGTGCGACAGTTTCCTATACGGTGGGTATTCAGAGGATTCTGCCGGGGACGGGTCAGACTGCGGCCCTGGCAGTATTTTCGCTGCTTTTTTTCGGAGCGGTGCTGTTCTTTTCACTGCGGCCGGGGGAGATACTGACCTGGATCGGAAAAGTGCTGAACCCGCTGTTCCTCTGCTTTCTGGGGATTCTGATCGTCCGTGCGCTGATCTCTCCCATGGGAGAGATTGCAGAGATTGTGCCTGCGGGAGAGTATGCATCCGCAGCGTTTTCCACGGGACTTCTGGAAGGCTATAATACCATGGATGCGCTGGCGGGGCTGGCTTTTGGGATCATCGTGGTCAATGTCATCAGGAATCTGGGTGTGTCGGAGCCCGGAGAAGTGGCGAAGCAGACCATCCGCGCGGGCGTGTTCAGTGCGGCGCTGATGGCGCTGATTTATGTCCTGGTGGCTGTGGTAGGAGCGCAGAGCCGGGGGATGCTGGCGACGGCAGGAAACGGGGGAGAGGCGCTGGCGCAGATTGCGGAGCATTATTTCGGAGGGGCCGGAGCCATCATTCTGGCGGTGACAGTGACGGTGGCCTGCCTGAAGACGGCGGTAGGGCTGATCACCAGCTGCAGCGAGACCTTTGTGCAGATGTTCCCGGGAGGTCCGTCCTACCGGGTCTGGGCGGTGATTTTCTCCGTTCTGTCGTTTGCAATCGCCAATCTGGGGCTGAATGCCATCATCGCCTGGTCCCAGCCGGTGCTGATGTTCCTTTACCCGCTGGCGATTGTGCTGATCCTTCTGACCCTGACCGGCCGGCTGTTCGGGAATGACCGGACAGTCCTGCGATGGACGATCGGCTTTACAGCTGCAGCAGCGGTATTTGACTTTCTAAGGGCCATGCCCGAAGGCACGCTTGCGGCCCTGCATCTGGAAGGGGCTGTAAATACTGCGGCGGGTATTGTGCCTTTTATGAAACAGGGATTCGGATGGGTAAGTCCGGCAGTTCTGGGACTGGTGGCAGGTTTGATCCTGCGTGCGGTCCGGAGACGGAAAAAGTGTCCGGAAAAATAGAAATGGCCGGATGATTTGGATTAAAAAAGCGGGAGAGGCAATGGACTGGAAGGATAGGGAACAAAGATTCCTGCAAATGATGAACAGACTGGAAAATGCCCCGGAAATTCTGCAGTTAAAACAGTATCCTCAGCACGGGACCAATGATACTTTCCAGCACAGTCATAATGTTGCTGTATATGCCTGGCATCTGGCAAGACGCTGGAAATGGAAAGTCAGCCCTGAAGATCTGGCCATGGGAGCTATGCTGCACGATTATTACCTGTATGACATAGAAAAAAGCGGTCTTACCGATTACCGGCATGGTGTTCGTCATCCCGTCACGGCTCTGGAAAATGCGGAAAAAATATATGAACTGAATGAAAGGGTGCGCAATATTATATTGAGCCACATGTGGCCGCTGCCTTTTACAGCGATGCCCAAAAGCAGGGAAGCCATACTGATAAATCTGGCGGATAAATACTGCGCGTATCAGGAAATGAAAAAAGGCGTGGTGCGGGTAGAAGATATTCTGAAAAACGGAGACAAATGAGACTGCCGTCCCAGCGGATATGCTTTCACGGAAGTTTAAAAATATTTAAGATTCTTTTTGGAGAGTTTTTGCAAATAAGACAAATCCCGGACACAATTGGCCGCTATACTGTTTTCATATCTGGAACAGGAGAATGGAAAGATGGTTTCCGTTCCCAGTGATGTTTCGGTTCAGGGCAAATGCCCCCGCAGAAAATGCCGGGCCGTCCGACAGAAGGGCAGTATTTCGGTGAACGACAGTGCGGAAATATATATCGAAGAGGGAAGCTGATGAGTCAGAGACGTTCCTGGAGGGACGTGTTCAGTTTCTCTCTTTTTTAATGTCTGATACATCTATCTGTAATCTGAATGTCAGTTCAGCAGTTTAGCTGCGGCAATATTTTTGGTGACGGAAATTAGCCGCAAAATCATTGACTGTGAACGGTAATCAATTTAAAATGAAACTATTATATACAAGGCCGGCCAAAGAAGGAAGCCACCTTGAAAACCCTTTCTACGTATGCTAAAATCAGTAAAAGATGTTTATGCGTTATATTCTTTTCCGGTTCCGGCAGAAGATAAGGATAAAAAAGAGTAAGGGCGGAGAAGCCCGTGAATATGGAGGTTATAAGAGATATGGAAGCATACAAGCAGGAATTTATTACATTCATGGTGGAGAGCGACGTGCTCAAGTTTGGTGAGTTTACGCTGAAGAGCGGAAGAAAGTCGCCTTTTTTCATGAATGCGGGCGCCTATGTGACGGGCGCGCAGCTGAAGCGCCTGGGCGAGTATTACGCGAAGGCGATACACGATACCTACGGGGATGATTTTGACGTGCTGTTCGGGCCGGCCTATAAGGGAATCCCGCTGGCGGTGGTGACGGCCATCGCCTACAGCGAGCTGTATGGAAAAGAGGTTCGCTACTGCTCCGACCGGAAGGAAGAAAAAGATCACGGCGCGGACAAGGGGAGCTTCCTGGGCAGCGCCCTGCGGGACGGCGACCGGGTAATTATGATTGAGGATGTAACAACTTCGGGAAAATCCATGGAAGAGACGGTGCCGAAGGTAAAAGGCGCGGCAGATGTGGAGATTAAGGGCCTGATGGTATCCCTGAACCGGATGGAGAGGGGAAAGGGAAGCGGCAGCGCCCTGCAGGAGATCCGCGAAACCTATGGCTTTCCCACGGCAGCTATTGTGACTATGGCCGAGGTGGTGGAATATCTTTACAACCGCCCCTGCTGCGGCCGGGTGGTTATCGATGATACGATCAAAGGAGCCATAGATGCCTATTACAGAGAGTACGGCGCGGCGGATATGCAGAAGGAAGTACTGTGAGTAACCGGACGAAGAGGTGGATCCGCGCAGCCGGCTGGGTTCTGTTTGGCGTCTATCTGGCGGGGCTGATTTACATGCTGTTCTTTTCGGAAAGCTATGGCCGGGCCGCGCTGCCGGACCGGCAGTACCGGTATAATCTGGAGCCTTTTCAGGAAATCCGTCGGTTTCTGATCTACTGGGAGATGGTGGGACCTGTGGCGGCGTTTCTGAACGTGGCTGGAAATGTGCTGGGCTTTCTGCCGTTTGGTTTCCTTCTGCCTGTGATGAGCCGCCGGATGCGGCGGCCGCTGACGGTGATCCTGCTGGGCTTCTGCGTGAGCCTGGCGGTGGAGACCATACAGCTGGCGGCGAAGGTGGGAATTTTCGACGTGGACGATCTGATGCTGAATACGCTGGGCGCAGCGGTGGGCTATGTGGTGTTTGCCGTCTGCAATGCGGTGAGGAGAAAGATATATGGCGAAAAAATATAAGTATTCTTTTACCAGAAAAAATGAAGCGAAAGGGGGAAAGGAAGCGCTGGTGCTTGCCGGAATCTCTTTCGCTGCTTTTCTTGTCCTGATTATTGTTTCCTTTGCTTTTTCCGGAAACGGCGGGACGGTTCTGGGCGCGGTAGGACTCTGCGCTATGATTCTGGCTGTCTACGGCTTCTATCTGGGCCTTAAAGGCCTGTCAGAGCGGAATGCGGGACACAGGCACGCGACAATCGGGACGCTGGCGGCAGGAGGCATGTCTATCCTGTGGCTGGCTCTGTTTCTGGCAGGAGTGAAATAATATGGACTGGGAACGCTTTGAGAAACAGAAGGATTTTATTCTGGAGATAGACAAGGAGAAGAATATCCTGCGGCAGACGCATCTGAGCGGAGGCGGGCGCAGGGAAAATGACGCGGAGCACGCCTGGCATATGGCCGTCATGGTCTGGCTGCTGCGGGAATATGCCAACGAACCGCTGGATCTGGCGAAAACCATGATGATGGTGCTGATCCATGATGTGGTGGAGATTGACGCAGGCGATACATATGCCTATGACGCGGCTGGAAAAGCTACTGCTCACGACAGGGAGGAGAAGGCGGCCGAGCGGCTGTTCGGCCTGCTGCCGGAGGATCAGGGAGAGGAGCTGCGCGCGCTCTGGGAGGAATTTGAGGAATATGAAACGCCGGAAGCCAGGTTCGCACATACCATGGACAATTTTCAGCCCATGCTGCTGAATGATTCCAACGGCGGCGGCGACTGGAAGGAGCACGGAATCCGAAGGTCCCAGACCGAGAAGAGAAATGAGAAAACGGGGACGGGCTCCCGGGAAATCTGGGAATATATGAAAACAATCCTGGACGCCAATGTGGCGAGAGGCAGCCTGAAGGATGAGTAATAAGGAAAGGAACGAAGCGGCATGACGCAGGAATTTGACGACTGGGAGCGGTACGATCTGGCACTGGAGCGCATCCGGGAGATCTCCCTGGACAGATCAGTGCCGGTAATCTATCAGGAATTTTTTGAAAAGGAAGCGGCCTTTATCGTGCAGATGTGCGGCCTTCGGGAAAAGCTTCTTCAGTCCGGGGGTAAAAGCGCCGGACTGAAAGAGCTGGAGATGCTGAATCGGGGCCTGTATGAGGAGCTGCTGCCGGAGAATTACGGGATATGTTACGGAAATCCGGCTTACGCCGCGTCGATGTTCGGGGAGAAATACGGGCAGATTATCAGCTTTCTGTATGCGGAGGCCCGGGGAATGATCGTATTCGCTTTTGAAAACCGCCTCTGGGATATGCTGATTGTAATGGAGCTCTTTCTGGAAATATACCGCATGTTTGAGGATGAAGAGCTGCCGGAGGTAAAAGCGCTTAAATCGGCAATTTACTGGTATATCAGCGATTACAGCCGGGAACTCATGGAATACCGGGTGCGGGAGCTGGTGGATCCGTCCCTGTCTTTTGCGGCGGATATTATCATGCACGAGGATCTGACGGATCTGCGGTATCTGTACCGGTTCGGGGAATATATTACGGAAAATGAGCGGCGGACGGCGGCTTTCCTGAATTCTCTTCCGCAGGAGGAAATCGACAGGATGGCATCGGTGTTTACTGAAGGCTATCGCCTGGGCTTTGTTAACGGCGGAAAGGATCTGAGCAAAAAAAAGACTGTGAACATCCGCTACCATCTGGGCTTTGAGCGGGTGGTGCGGTCTGCGGTAAAACAGTTTGCCAGGATGGGGCTGATGCCTGTGATCTACCGGGCGGCGGCGCATGCCGTCAATAAGCGCCAGCATCTCCGCATCGGATATGGCGGCGCAGTGCCGAATCAGCAGTTTGATTACGATCACAGAAATGATGAGGCTCTTTATCTGGATGAGAAGCTGGTGACCCGGAAGCTGCAGGATCAGCAGGCGGCTTTTGAAAAGTATAAGGAGCTGGCCGGAGTACACGGCGGCCCGGCCTGTATGGAAGTGTTCGGGGAAGCGCCCTTTGCGCCGGAGCAGCAGAGGGCGGCCTGCCGTCTGACAGAGGAGCAGCAGAGGCTTCAGGTCCGTTTTGCCAGCGAGTCCGGGCAGATCACCAACCGGTACATCATCGGAGAGGAGCGCAGCTTTACGATTATTGCCTGGCCGGTGCCGGCAATCGGGGAACGTTTTGAGGAGATTTTCCGGGAGACGGTGAAGATCAATACGCTGAGCAACGAGACTTACCGG
>DVJR01000186.1 GCA_018716575.1 Candidatus Scatomonas merdavium
CCCGAAGCGTCTCCTGAATCAGGAAACAGAAGTCCGGATCATCTTCCACTATCAGTACCTGTATTTTTTTCCGCTCCATGGCGTCTCATAATTCCTTTCCTTTTTTTCCGGGGAAACCAGAGGGTAAACACGGCCCCGCCCTCCGGCAGATTGTCCGCCTCTATACGGCCCCCGTGCGAAAGCATCACCTTCTGGCAATAATACAGTCCCATTCCCCAGTGATTTTCCCCTTCCTTCGATGAAGCGTAAGGGAGAAAAATCCGCCTTTTTATCTCTTCCGAAAGGCCGCCGCCCGTATCCGAAATCCGGAGGACCGCATATCTGCCCTTGGCTTCCCGGAATTCCGCCGTGATCTGCCCGGCTTCCCCCATGGCCTCCACGCTGTTCTGAAAAAGGTTCTGCAGAACCTCCCGCACCAGATTTCTGTCGCAGAAGATTTCGCTTCCCGGCGCGCTGCGAAGAGTAAACGCTACCTTCTCATACCGCTTCTCAAAATCGCCTGCCACGCTTTTCAGCATTTCGGCAACGTTTGTCCGCTCGGGCCGGCAGGTCAGCTCGGTCCCATGTTCTCTGGCCGCGGCCATAAAGTCGGAAATACGCTGGGTGGAGCGCAGAATAATATCCGTATACTCCTTCAGCTCGCCGCCCTCCGCCCGGCGCGCTATGTGCCCGGCGCACCACTCAATCTTGGAAACCTGATTTTTCAGCATGTGGCGGACTGTATCCATGGTCTGCCCCAGCAGCTTTTCATCCTCATCCCAGCGGTACGTCTCATGACGGAACCTGCTCCCCATGAAGCCCTCCCTGAACACCAGATACACATACAGCCCCACCAGCGCCAGTATAACCAGCAGGTTGCCCTGCCATGCCTTCTCGGCGTCCGCTACCCCGAACAGCTGCACAGGGATTGTGGTGAGGATGGCGAACCAGCTTGGCACCAGGGCCAGAATCGTGATCGCCAGCTTCTGCCGCTTCACCTTGGGATTCATTTCCTTTGCCAGCGTACCCAGGAACAGCACGGTGGCCAGCAGCGCCACAATCATATTGTAAACGCTGATAATCGTATAATAGACGCTGTCGCCCAGTTGATAATAGCGGGTTTCCGTGATCGGATAAACAATGGATAGAATCACGCCCGGCACGAAAGGCAGCACGGTAATCCACGGAAACAGACGGGGCTTCCGGATTTCCATCCGGCTGAAATAAAGACCGGTGATAAACAGCGCCGGCGTGGCAAAATAATAAGGAATGGCTGTCAGCACGGAATAGATGCGAAGCGCTCCCGGCGCGTCAAACACAGAAGGATAAAACTCCATAATTTGCGGGAACAGGGAATAGTACAGGTATTCCTTCAGTACTCCCACACTGAAGATCATACCGCAGATAAAGCACCATTTATTAATTTTACTTTTTCTGTTGCCCAGATAGACCATGAAGAACAGCGCCCAGAGCAGCAGAGTAAACAGCAGCAGAAACTCCCCCGGCATTCCTCTCTCTCCGTTACCTTTCACTTCGCCCCTCCTCCCTCATTTTGTCTAAAGTATATCGGATTATTCCCGTATTCTCAAGTATCCTCCTTTCCGATTTTGTTTCTGTTTTCCCAAATATTTTGGGAACTGTGAAAATACAGAAAATGATATGATGGTTACGGAATAATTTAAAAATTCGCAAAAAACGAGCATTTTCACGAATTCAGATGGGTTCTGCCGACAGACGCTGCCGAAGGGAGGATAAACGTGGCCGTTTCCGTGAAATCTGCCGAATTTCAACTGCATGAAGCGCTGGTACAGCTTCAGGAAATGGTGTCTCTCCTGGATTTTGACAGCAGGCTGTACGACACTTTGGAGGAAGCCAAGGCTCTGATCCGGACGAGGGGATACCGGGTGGCGGTTATGGGAGAATTCAAGCGTGGAAAGAGCACGCTGCTGAACGCTCTCCTGGGAGCACCCGTGCTCCCGGCCGATGCCACGCCCACCACGGCGGCCGTCAGCCGGATCACTTACGGCCAGAAGGAACGGGCCGTACTTTTTTTCAGGGACGGTTCCTCCGAAGAGATCCCCTTCGACGGGCTTTCGGAGGCTGTCACCAAGCTGACGGAAAACGGTCAGGCCGTTTCGGCCTCTCTGAGAGAAGCCGTTCTCTGCTACCCTTCCGTTATCTGCCAGAATTATATTGATCTGATCGATACGCCGGGGCTCAACGACGAAGCCCGCATGACGCAGATCACTATCGACCTGCTGCCCCGGGTGGACGCCGTTATCGTGCCCATCCACGCCCGCTTCCCGTTCAGCATGACGGAGAAGCAGTTCGTATGCCAGCTGCTGCAGAGCGACAACATTCATGATATTCTGTTTGTCGTCACCTTTCTGGATCAGCTGGACGAGGACGATTACGTCTATGAGGATTATATGAAAGCCCTTTCCGGCCGGATCCGCCGGGAGGTTTTCGCCGCCCTGAAGGAAGATGAGGCACCGGATGCGGTCGTCGATAAGGCTCATGCCATACTGGATGACCTGCAGATCTGCGGCCTGTCTGCTTCCATGGCTCTGAAAGCCTTCGTCACCGGCAAAAAATCCCTGCTGCAGGAAAGCCGTTTTCCGGAATTCCAGAAGCTCCTGCTGCGCTCTCTGACCTCGGGGCAGGCGGTAAACGCGATCCGTTCCACCGTCACCAGCATGAACTCTGTCATCGACGCCCTGGAGGAGCAGAATACTCTGGCCATTTTGCGCCGGCAGAAGCAGGAAGAGGAGCTGAAGGCCCTGACCGGGAAGCTCGAACAGCAGTTTCAGGAGCTTCTTCCTTTTCTGGACGGGCTTCTGCAGAAAGCGAAGCCGGAGCTGGACGATGCCGCCGCGCTGCTCCATCCTCTGAAAAACCGGCTGATGCAGCACTTTTCCGCTGCGCTGTCCGGCGCTGCCGGATATACCCATATGGCGGTTTTCCGGGCTATCCGCCCGGCAATAGACACCATGCCGGATATCGCCGCTGCCTGTCTGCAGGAAGAGGTTCTGCCGGAAGCAAAAAAAACCTTCCTGCGATGCCTGGACGCGCTGGAGCGGCAGCTCCGTGAATTTCTGCCGGAGCCTGAGCTTTTCAGCTCCGCCTTCCGCGAGCCGCTGCTCTCCTGTATGGAAGAGGAATTCAAAAATGTCTGTTTCCGTTTTACCATGGATCCCTGGCCCCGGGTGAACGATCTGGCGACCGCGGATGTGACAGGCCACATGGCGGACTGTATCGACCAGTCGGTTACAGAGCTGTACTGGCTGCTGAAATACACCTTTTCGGAAATCAGCCGCCAGTGGTATCCCCTGGTCTTCCGCAGCGGCAAATCAGTTCTGGAGGCCCGAAAGTCGTCCATCGCCAGTCAGGCTGAAATTCTGGATATTGAGGAAAAAGCATACCGGAATAACTATCCGATCCTGAAGCAAACCGCCGAAAATATCCGGCGCGCCAACAGAAAGCTGCTGGAAGAATTCGCAGCGGAAAACGCTTCGTCCTCATAACATCTTTCCCTGAACGCCGCTGCCTTCAGACGGCATTTCTATATGAATATAAATTTTAAGGAGGAAAATTATGTCAGACAGACCATTTTATCCGGACCAGGCTCCGGCAGAGGAGACCGCGGACGCCGTCCTCGAACAGATTTCCGGGGACGCGGATGCTGCGGAAGCAGGTGATGTGGAAGCAGCCGAAGAAGGAAAGGCAGCGGAAACGCAGACTGCTTCCTTCAGCGGCTTTCTTCACTATAAACAGACGGTCACCAATCTCATCACTGACCTGAAAAAGCTGCGGGAATTCAGCGAAAAGCTGAATCTGGAGGGAAATATCAGCTCCATCGACGAGATTCTGGACCGGCTTTCCAGGGACAGCTTCAGCGTGGCCATCGTCGGAGAATTCAAGCGCGGCAAGAGCACGGTTATCAACGCCCTGCTGGGCAAGAACATTCTGCCCGTGGACGTGCTTCCCACCACCGCAACCCTGAACAAAATCACCTACAGCGTGACGCCCTTCGTCAAAATCGAATACAAGGACGGCCGCGAAGAGCAGATTGAAATCGATCAGCTCAACAACTACGTTACCAAGCTGACAAAGGAAAGCGAGGAGGTGGCAAAGACAGTCAAAGAAGCTGTCGTCTACTATCCCATCAACTACTGCAAGAACGGCGTCACCATCATTGATACGCCGGGACTCAACGACGACGCGGCCATGACGGAAGTAACCATGTCGGTGCTGCCCCAGATTGACGCCGCACTGATGGTTATCATGGCCCAGGCGCCCTTCTCCGAATCAGAGAGGGATTTTCTGGAAAACAAGATCATCACCAGCGACCTGGGACGGGTGCTCTTCATCGTTACCGGCATCGACCTGCTGGACGAGGAGGATGTGGACCGGGTGCTGGACAACATCCGCAGCCGCATTCAGGAGCACGTGCTGAAGAAGGCCGCGGATACCTTCGGCACGGATTCCAGGGAGTACGACGCCTACCGGCAGAAGCTGGGGCAGATCCAGGTCTACGGCCTCTCCGCCAAGCAGGCGCTGAAGGCCAAGACCAAGGGCGATCCGGAGCTGCTGGAGAGAAGCTGCTTCCCGGCCTTCGAAGCGGCCCTTGAGAAATTCCTGTCCGAGGACCGGGGCGCCGTCACCTTAAGCGCTCCCGTCAGCCGCATCAAGGCCTCTTCTCTGGAGATCGTCAAGGCGATCCAGCTCCGGCAGAGCACCCTGGAGATGGCAGCCGAGGAATTCGACGAAAAGTATCAGGAGGCCCTGGCCGAAATTGAGCGAATCCGCCAGGAGCGGACCCAGGAATTCGCCACCATCAACGCCAACGCCCAGAAAACCTTCGACGAGCTGATCCCGATGCTGCAGGATTACTGGCCCTCTGTGGAGGAAGCCGCCATGGATGCCGTGGACAGCTATCCTCTGACCGGAGAGGACCTGAAGAAAAAGAATATGGACGCCACCGTAGAATCTCTCACCGGCGCCGTCAAAAACGCCGTGTCCCGGACGGGGCAGAGAGTGGCGGAGCGGATTCAGGCCTTTATCAATTCGGCCCTGGAAAATGAAGCGGAACGGCTGTCCGACTTTGAAGCCAGCTTTTTCAACGCCACCCAGAAGATCCAGAACATCTTCGTTTCGAAAGAATCCGGCGCAGTTCTGGACAGCATCATCGGCACCGCCGGAAACTACTTTATTCCCGGCGTCGGAAGCGTATACGCAGGCTTCAAGGAAGCGGGCTGGAAAGGCGCCCTCCTGGGCGGAGCCGTAGGCCTGGCCGGTACTGTCGCCTCCGCCTACGGCCTGGGCTTTCTGATCCCGGTGCTATCCATTCCGATCACCTGGCCCGCCCTGATCATCGCCGGCATAGCCGCCGGCGCCATCGGCCTGTTCGGGGCAAAATGGGCCGTTGGAAAAGCGTTTGCCAACGATAAGATCGAAAAATTCAAGACGAATTTTAAGGAAGCCGTATCCAAAGAGCTCTCAAATCTCCGGGCGCAGGACAGCCTTACCGATACCGTCCGCGACCAGGTGAACAGCGCCTTCAACGCCCTGAAGGATAAGATCAATACGGAGACCGAAAATATCCTTAACGACACCCAGAACCAGCTGACCAGAATCAAGGTGGAAATGGCACAGAAGGAAACCGACAACGCCCATATGCAGGAGGAGTACGCGGATATTCTGAAGGCCACCGACGAGATCTGTCTCCGCGCGGAAACTCTGGGCCGCCAGCTCATTGAAGTACTGACCAAATAGGAGGAAACGCTTATGCCTCTTGCCATGAATGCCTCCGGACTGCCCCAGGCGTCCGGAGGCAATCCCACAGATTATATCGACATCAGCTTCCAGCGTTACGTCCGGAACCGGGTGACTTCCTCTGCCGCTCATCTGGTGAACGGCATCCCGGACTACGCTTACGGGCCGGATTTTGTTCTCCGTGAAAAGCTGCGGGCCATGCCCGGGACCTTTCCCTTTTTCAAGGCCATCACCAACCAGTATGTGCCCTATATCAAACAGGTGTGCAACCTGGACTGCCTGCGGGTGGGGCCCGGCCAGTTCCCCGAAATCCATGAAATGACCCAGGACTGCGCCCGCCGTCTGGGCATCGGCATGCCGACAGTTTATATCTATCCGGACCCGTCCATCATCAACGCCTATACGATTGCCACGGAGGACGATTCTCCGCTTATCATCATCCACTCTTCCGTAGTGGAGCGTTTTACTCCCGGAGAGCTGAAATCCATCATCGGCCATGAGTGCGGGCATATTCACAACAACCATGGCATATACAACACGGCCGCGAACATCATACTGAACGCCATGTCCGCGGGACTTCCGATCCTCCGCCAGATTCTGTCGCTGCTGTCCCTCCCCCTGCGATACGCTCTTCAGGCATGGATGCGGGCCGCGGAGGTGACCTGCGACCGGGCCGGATCGATCTGCTGCGACGATCTCCATGACGAGCTGACCTGCCTGGCAAAATTTCTCTACGGCGGGGCCTTCGATGCCGGGGAAATCAACCTGGATGCCGTTCTCCGCCAGTATGACATGCTCCGTTCCACGCCCGTGCGGCTGCTGGAACTGGAAAGCGACCATCCGGTACCCGTCCGGAGGCTGTTCGCGGTAAAAGAATTTTTCAACAGTGAGCTTCTGTACGCCTGGAGGCCGGAATGGCGGACGCCCGACCTGCAGCTCATCGGCAAGCAGGAGCTGGACGCCCGCTGCGAGCGGTACATCGGCGTCATCAAAAGCCAGAAAGCAAAGAAGAAGAGGTAGACAAATGGATGATTATCTCAGGGACAGATCCATTATTGATTTCGACGATCTGAAAGAAACCATACGGCAGACAGCGGACGCGCTGCAGCGGCTGCGCCTGGACCGGCATTCCTCGAAGCTGCTGGGAGAAACGGTTCTGAAAAAGATGGAGATTTACGAAAAGAGCCTTCGCCGCCGGCTCACCGAACCCTTCCATCTGGTTCTGGCGGGAGATTTCAAGCGGGGCAAATCGACGCTGATCAACGCCCTGCTGGGCAAAAATATCGTTCCCACGGCAGTCACCCCGGAAACGGTGACGATCAACGAGATTTTCTATGGAACGGAGCCGTCCTGCGAGGCAGTTCTGGAAAACGGCCGGCGGCTGCGCCTGACCCCGTCCGAGCTGAAGCGGGAAGCTCTGGAGGAACTCTCAGGCAGGCTTCCGTCTCCCATCCGCTGCATACAGATCCGGGAGAGCTCAGAATTTCTGCGGGACGTGACGCTGGTGGACACGCCAGGCGCCGGCGACCTTATGAAAGCCTTCGACGACAGGGCGGCTGAATATCTGGCCGGGGCTGACGCCGTGATTTACGTGGTCTCCGCCCGGTCTCCCCTCTCCCTGACGGAGCAGGCCTTTCTGTCCTCCGCCGTCCTTCCCCAGAGCTTTGCACGAATCCTGGTCACAGTAAATATGGCCGACTGCCTGGAGACGACGGAGGATATCGAGAAAGTCCTGAACCTGACTGCCGAACGGGTCCGGGACATTTTCCCCGATACCAGAGTATTCGCCATAAGCGCCCTGGACGAGCTCTGCCGGAGGCTGGAAAAGCCCCGGCCCGTGCCGGAGCTGGCGGAATACCTGGAAAACAGCTTTTTCGCCTTCGAAGACGCTCTGCAGAATGATATTCTGCTGCAAAAGGAGGTCATTCACTCCGAACGCTGCGTTCATATGGCCGAATCCATTCTTCTGGATATGGAGGCCCGCATCCGCCGGCTGCAGGACGCCCTGCTCTCCGGCGTGGAACGGCTGGCCAGGCAGGAGGATGAACTGAAGGGAGAGAACACCCGCCTCACAGACGATATCGAACGCCAGAAGCAGGAGCTCTCAAAAGCGATTGACGCCATGGAGCTGGAGGCCGAAAGCTGGATGCTCGGTTTTCTGTCGCGCCTCAAAGCGGAGATCCGTTCCATCCATGGCACTGCCGAAACCTCCGAGCTGGAACGCCATTTTCAATTTTACCTGTCGGATACGGTCAGACAGGCGCTGTCTGCCTGCATCAGCCGCCACCAGGCGGATATCGCCGACCGGGTGCAGCAGAGCCTGAGCCAACTGACGCAGCAGCTGGCGGCGGAAGCCGCCGCGGGCACGGAAGCCGAGGTCAACGCGGTTCTGCCGGACGTGCTCTGGACCGGAGCCGACACTGTCATGTTCTTTGCCAGCGATTTTCTGAGGCTGGATGAAGAGCTGGGTCTTCTGTACGTGGTGGGGCAGGCCATCGCCGGTTTCTTCCGGCAGGGCTCCCTGAAGAAGCGCCAGAAGGACTATCTGGAGCCCGTTCTCTCCGGCTTCGATTCCATTTCCATAGAAATCCTCCGGAGTCTGAAGGCCGCCTACGAAAAGCTGAAGAAAACCTCCGTCGACCGGATGGATGAAATCTTCCAGGCCCGCATCCGCTCCTCGCTGGAAAGCATCCGGCAGGCCAGAACCATTCTGGAGCAGGAAGGCCTGAAAAGAGAGGACGCTTCTTCAGAGCTGGAGGACATTCGGACAATGCTGGCCGGTCTGCGGGAGAACCTGACAGACGCCTATTCCACACAGTGAAAAAAAGAAAGAAGAACCCCTCCGTCAGGAGTCCGGCTCTTCTTTCTTTTTTTCTTCTTCTTTTTTGGCTTCTTCCCCCGCCCAGGTAGGCATAAGTTCTTCTACAATTCTGTTTTTCTTTCCCTTATATTTCAGATACACATATCCTAAAGCTGAAAACACCGTGGCGCCGATGAAATTCACAAACAAATCAGCCATGGTATCAATCAGGCCGATATCCAGATAGCCTCCCAGGCCCAGCTCACGGCCGTTCACCGCCACGCTGGTGATATCCCGGATCCGCTCCGCACGGTTGGCCCCGTCCGGGTTCAGCATGACGGAGCTGATAGTATGAATCACCGTATCCTTCTGCATATCCAGTCCGAAGCTCATGTCCATGAAATATTCGAAAAATTCCCACACCACGCCAATGGTCATGGAAAAGCAGAACGCCACAATGGCCAGGAACAGCGGGGAGAGCTGAAATGTAAACCGCCCGCTTTTATTCAGCAGGTTCACCAGCGAAAATCCGATGGCCGCCGCCAGAAAACCGTTCAGCGTATGCAGCATCGTATCCCACTGGGGAATGATCAGATAGTATTTATTGATTTCTCCCAGTATTTCCGCCGCGAAAATAAAGATATAAATAATGCCTTCCAACACATCCGGTATATCAATGGACATGCGCATCTCCACGAAGCTGGGTATCAGAAACAGCATCAGCGTCAGAGCGCACAGAAATACGTTTTCATAATTTCTGTTCAGGAACTGGACAATCATGACCAGTATGACCAGCGTCCTGAGTATGGTATAGAGCAGAAACATCCGTTTATTCTGACGGATATGCTCTATCAGCTCTTTCCTGCGGATTTTTCTCGGCTTTTTCTCCTGTTTATTCTCCGCCATATCTTCCCCTTTTTCTGTCGTTTTTTATACGGCCGTCTGCCGTTTTCTCATGACCCGGTTCCCCGGTTTTTAGCTGTTTTTTAGCTGTGCTCCTTAATCAGGAACAGTGCCGTATAGGTCACCGTATTAGGTCCGTAATAGTATTTCAGATCATTATCCTGACAGACCTGGCTCACCAACAGGCCGTAGCCCTCCATGGCAGACAGGGCTTTCTCCGGGAAACGGCAGGGAGCGTCCGGATAGGTACAGGTTTTGCAGATATCGCAGCCGGCGCTGCACAGAGGCAGAATGTCTTTATATACCTTCCGCAGTTCCTTCAGAAACGCCATGCAGTGCTCCTTCTGACGCTCCTGCCCCTCCTGCATTCCTTCGTAATCAAGACTGTCCTCCAGCTCCGCAGTGGTCTGAAGCAGGATACCCCAGTCATACTGCTTCATCCGCTCCGCGCACTCCTCAATGGTTCCGCATCCGGGAGGACAGGTCCAGGTCCTGTCATATGCGTGGCATTTATCCACCGCACACATATCTCTCACTTCAATCATCGGCTTCAGCGTCTCAATTTTCGCCAGCCCCGCATGAGAAAAGCCGAACTCCATCGCATCCTGCACCAGATTTTCCTTTTCAAACGTCATAGCTCTTTCTGTCCTTTCCTCTTTATTTTTCATTCTTTCTTTCCAGCCTGTCCCCCAGGAATTCCGCCAGACGGCGGTTGACCTCATCGTTCTTCCGGCACTCCTGATCCGTGCCGGCCTGTAAGCCGCTCTCCGCCGGCTCCCCGCAGATATCCGCTCCCAGAACCTCTCTGGTTTGGCAGATGACATCCAGCCATCCCAGCAGCAGCTCCGTTGTCAGAATACCCTGATCCCAGTTGGTAGGGGCGTCTTCCTTACGCAGCACGTCCTTGTCAATGGACAGGTACACCGGATACGCGGCTTCCCCGTCCTCCCGGCAGGGAGGCATAGAGCACGCTTCCCTGTCGCAGACACAGACCACACGGCCTGCCGCTTCCGTCCCGCGGTATTTTGCAGGAACATTTTCAATGGTCTCCTCCGCAGGACCGATCAGCCACACCCGGCGCAGAAGCGGCTGTTCCTCCAGAGCCTCCAGAAGCCAGTTGCCGCAGGAGGTCAGAGGCAGCAAAGCCGACGGCTGCATATCGCTGTGGCGGTCAAAGACGATCAGTTCAAAGGGCTCGCGGATTTTTTCTATCCAGAACTTTGTCAGATAGTGGTAATTTCCGGAATCCAGAAAATGAATCCCCCTGGCATGCGTTTCCGCAATCCTGCGCCTGATCTCTGCCGCCGCCTCGTCCGTGCAGTAACCGTCCGTTCCCGGAAGGCCCCGAAAGGAAATCCACCGTTCCTTCCGCTCCCTCATCCAGGGTTCTCTCTCATAAATGCCCGAAAAATCCATCACCGTCATTTCCATAGCCTGCTCTCCCTCTGCCGCTTCCGGATTCCGCCTCTATCCCCGGAACATATCCGTCGCCACAGCCCGCACAATACTCTCGAAGAAAAGCCCGGAGCCGCCGTGTTCGTCCGTGATCTGCTGCACCGTAATCTGAATCTTCGGCTGCGCCGACGCACCCTGGCGGCGTGTCTTCTCCAGCACCTGCTTTTCGGCAAGCCGTACCGCGAACTGCTCCGCCTCTTCATAATCCTGGAACATGTGCATCCGGCTGTCCTCATAGACCGAATAACCGAGAAGCTGGGCTCCCGCATATTCCGCTTTTACCCGGACGGATATTCTCGTTTCCACCTGGCTGGCGATGGCTCCCAGGGCATTTGCCACAGAAGCGCTCTCCCGGACCACCGCGCGGGTCCCCAGAAGCTCCGCCACCCGGGGCAGGAAAATATGTACCGGGGCGCCCACGCCCACCACAGGCAGCCCGCTTTTCAGCGCCAGAGAAATCCACTCTGTCCTTCCGCCCTTTTTTGCCTCCTCATAGGACCATTCCATCAGCTCCCGGACGGCGCTGCTTCCCAGCGTCCTGGCCTTTTTCGGATACTTCTGCCGGAACAGAATATGAGCGATTCCCACATACATCCGCTTCTGCACCAGATCGTAAACCGCATCGGGTATTTCCTCCGCCGTTTCTTTTACGTTCCGCTCCACAAATCGCAGGGCCGCCAGGGCCGCCTCCGGTTCATAGACCGGATAATCACCTTTTACCACCATCATGTCCGTAGGCGTCAGACCGCTCCGGATAATCACGCCTTCCTCCTCCAGCCGGTCCGCGGGAAGTGTATAGATATCGCCCTGCAGCCGCTCCGCCAGCTCTTCCAGCATCAGCGGCCCCTCCTTCAGCGCTTCACACAGTCTCTTTTCTTCCGCAGTATAGGCGCTGCTGCCGGAAATATCCTTCAGAAGTACGTAGAATTCATGAAGCATCCGTGTATGAGTTCTGCGAAGCGCCGCCAGGGCCTGCAGCTTCCGCACTGTCTCCGGATGGCGCTTCGCCATCAGGGAAAGGGGCACTACCCTGCGGCCGTCCAGACAGAGCCGCCCTTTTTGAAACCGCACCGCGCTGTCGCCTCCCAGCAGAAACGTTTCCACATAAATTCCCTTTACGGTGGTTTTCCATTTCCCGATAGAAATGCCCCGGTCAGCGGGAATGGGACGCCCGTTCCGGATAAGGGCGATATCTGTAGTAGTTCCGCCCATATCTACAATCACGGCATCCTTCTCTCCGGCCAGCACACTGCCGCCCACCACGCTGGCCGCAGGGCCGGAAAGCAGCGTTTCCACCGGATAATCCCGTGTCAGCATCTCTGACATCAGGCTCCCGTCGCTGCGCACAATCGCCACTGGCATGTGCAGATCCCGTTCCTCCATGACATGCTTCACTGCCTGGAGGAATTCGTCGATCAGCGGAATCAGACGGGCATTCAGCATGGTTCCCGCCCCTCTTTTCAGCACGTCCACCTCATCGAACATTTCACAGGCGGTAGTCACAGGAATGCCAAGACCTTCCTCCAGTATTTTTTTGGCCTCTTTTTCAAATCTTCCTCCATTGGCCTCCGGATAGATCTGTACGGCGCCTACGGCGCGGCAGTCGCCGAACAGCTCTTTCTGGCGCTTCTTCAGTCCCTCCCAGTCCGGCTCCTCGGGCTCCTGAAAAATGTTTTCGGGCTTTCCGTCTATGAACGCCAGCTGTTCCATATCCCGGAATCCGTAGGAGGCGTATACCGTTTCCAGGTTGGCCATGGTCTCGGGGCTCATGCCGATCATCAAAAGCTTCGCCCGGCTTCCCTTGTCCTCCAGGCAGGCGTTGGTGGCCAGAGTGGTGGACAGAGCCATCATCTCCGCCCGCTTCACATCCTCCGGATTCAGAAGATCCAGCGCAGCCGCAATTCCATCCTCCAGCTTCCCCTTGGTAGTCAGCGACTTTCCGGAGCTTAAAATCTTCCCTTCACCCACGTCATACACCACGGCGTCCGTATACGTGCCTCCTGTATCAATTCCTATACCTATCATCGCCGAGTCTCCTCTTTTCTGTCATTTTTTTCTTCCGCAACAGAGCATACCGCAATTTCACCATATTTTCCAGGCATGTCAGATCAGCCTCAGTCTTTCAAATGCATGGTACAGCCCGTCCCGGTTTACATCATCTGTCACCAGATCCGCCGCGGCCTTCAAAGCTTCCATCGCGTTTCCCATGGCCACCCCTGTTCCCGCATACTGCAGCATCTCCAGATCATTGGGTCCGTCACCCACGGCCACTGCATCCTCCCGCACAAAACCCGTATACGCCAGATACTGCTGCATGCCATAGGCCTTGTCGATTCCACGGATCGTTACTTCACCTTCTCCTTCATGCCCCTGACGGTAGCTGGAGGCTTCTACGGTGAAATATTCCCCCAGCGCCGCGCGCACGCCGTCCAGCGGCTCCGCGGACTGATAATAGGCGATTTTCTCCACATCGCGCCGGAGCTGCGGCATATCATCTAAGGTTACCTTCCCAAATCGTTTTTCCCTCTCCTTATCCGTAATCCGGCCGCCAAACACAGCGATCCGGCAGTCCAGGCACCACTGGGGCCCGTAAATGGCATTCTCCGCCTGCATGTAATAAGGCGTCCTGTTTTTCTCAAAATAAGCCACCGCCTCAGCCAGATGCTCCTGCCGAATCAGATGTCGGCTGATAACGTGTCCGTGCGCTTCCACCTGCGCGCCCGCTCCCGTTATGAGTCCGTCAAATCCCTGCTCCAGAAGCCAGGCATATACCTGTATCCGTGTTCTGCCGGTACAAAGCACCAGCTGATGGCCATTCTCCCTGGCTTTTCGCAGAGCTCTTCCGGCGGATTCAGGCAGATTCCCCTGAAAATCCAACAGCGTGCCGTCTATGTCAAGAAATACGACTCTTTGTTTCATGTTTTTTCTCCTTTGTCCCTTTTCCAAGCATCTTTTTCATGTATCGGAAAAACAGAAACGATGTGGTACTGGCCGCAGCCACATCTGCGATGGGTTCTGCCAGAAATACGGCAAATACCTGACTGCCCGTAATCAGCCTGGGCAGTATGAAAATCAGCGGAATCAACAGAAACACCTTTCGCAGCAAAGCCAGCAGCAGCGATGTCCTGGCATTTCCCAGAGCGACAAATGTCTGCTGACAGGCATACTGCACACCCATAACACAGACAGCTGCCAGATAAACCCGCATAGCCCATGTACCCATGGCGATATATTCCGCGTCAGTGGTAAACATTCCCATAAACAGCTGTGGGAACAGCAGTGCCAGCGCCCAGAGAGCTACCGCATAAATGACGCTGGCTTTTAACAGCTTCCGGAAGGCCAGCTTTACGCGGTCCAGTTTTCCGGCGCCATAATTGTAACTGACGATGGGCTGAGAGCCCTGCGTCATTCCGATAATGGGCAGCAGCGCAAACTGCATGACGCTTGAGAGCACAGCCATAACACCTACCGCAATATCTCCGCCGTAAGTCCGCAGAGAGACATTGAAGCAGATATTCAGAATACTCTCCGTAAACTGCATGACAAAGGGCGATGCTCCCAGCGCAATACACGGCGCCAGAATTTTACCGGAAATCCGTAAGTTCCGAAGGCGCAGTTTCAGAAAGCTTCTGCGCGAACATAAAAATACCATTATCCAGACGGCTGAAAGAGCCTGGGAAATAATTGTAGCCAGCGCCGCACCCCGCACGCCCATATCAAATCCGAACATCAGAATCGGATCCAGAACAATATTGGTTCCCGCGCCTATGACAACGCTTATCATTCCCATGGTGGCATAGCCCTGGGCATTGATAAAATTATTAAGGCCCAGGGCTATCTGCACAAATATCGTTCCAAGAGAATAGATCTGCATATAATCCCAGGCATAGCCGATAGTATTGTCACTGGCACCGAAAATCATCAGAATATCACGGCCGAATATCTGAAAAAAAGCAGTCAGAACCAGTGCAGCCAGAATCAGCGCAGCCGCGCAGTTTCCCATAATGCGCTCCGCTTCTTCATTTTTCTGTTTTCCCATCATGATCGAAGCCCTGGCAGCGCCTCCGGAACTGAACAAATAGGAAAATGCTGAAATAGCAAGAATCACCGGCAGCGTCACCCCGACGCCCGTCAGCGCCGCAGCGCCGATTCCGGGCAGATGACCGATATACATTCTGTCAACCAGATTGTACAGCAGATTAATCACCTGAGCGGTAATAGCAGGAAGCGCCAGACGGAACAGCAGCTTTCCCACGTTTCCTTCTCCCAGATTGATTTCTTTTCTTCCGGCCCTTTTATTCGCATCCCCGTTCATTGTCGCCCGTTCCTTTATTCTTTCGCTGATATTTTACGGCTTTTCTGCGGATTTCCTCGCTGAATTCCCGTTTATCGTTTTCCTTTTTAATCCATTCCAGAATAACATCATAGCTTTCCGGCCTGTGAGGATAGTCACATTCTGAACAGTCCTTAACGATTTTCCCGTCAATATCCAGAAAGGCAGGATGACCCGGACATTTTTCCCGAAGGTAAAACGGGCAGTAGCAGAACAGACAGTTAAAGTTCTCAAGCCCCTTATGACAGGGAAAATATTTGCAAGCTCTGTTTGAAAAAAATCTATAGGAATTTTCCATCTGAAAACCTCCTGCACAATCTTCATTTCTCTATAGAATAATACAGCTTGATACAAATGTCAAAGCCTGCCGGCCGATTGCATTTTCTTCCTGTCCGCAGTATACTGAAAACAGCATGAAATACAGGAAAGGAGCATATAAAATGGACGAAGTTTTAAAATTTCTCAAGGAAAACCCCACTTATTTTCTGGCCACTGTGGATGGAGATCAGCCCAGAGTCCGTCCTTTCGGCACTATTGCTTTGTTTGAGGAAAAACTCTATTTTCAGACAGGTCATGTCAAAGACGTATACCGTCAACTGATCACCAATCCCCAGATAGAGCTCTGCGCCATGGCAGCCGACGGAAGCCAGTGGCTTCGAATTTCCGCTACGGCCGTGCGTGATGACCGGAACGAAGCCCGTGCCGCAGTTCTGGCCGATTACCCCTCCCTGCAGAGCATGTACGCGCCGGATGACGGAAACTGCGAGGTCTTTTATCTGAAGGATGCCACGGCTGTATTTTCTTCCTTTACCGCCGAGCCGAAAACCGTCACCTTCTGACGAATCGAAAAAAGCGGGCAGGCGCATCTCCGGCTATTTCCGGCGGTGTTCCTGTCCGCTTTCTGTTTCTGTAATATTTATTCTTTTCTGCCTGCTTCAGTTTTCTGATGATTTACTCTGTTCCGCCTGCTTCAGCTTTCTGATGATTCTCTCCTCTGTTTCCTGCCGTCCCGCTCCCAGAGCCAGCGACAGTTCGTCATACAGATGTTCTTCCGCTTCCTTCAGATATCTCTCATCCACGGCTGTAAACTTCCGTCCCTGAGCCAGCCTCCGCAGCCTCTTCCGATACAGCGTCTTCATCATCCCGATCCACTGGCGGCAGTCGCAGGTACGCATCACTCCCTTATACTGCTCTTCCCTCAGCTTTTCATTGGGAATCCAGATTTGCTCAATCTCCGGAATGTCCTCCAGCAGCTTCTCCGCTTCCTCCCGGCTCAGGATTTTCCGCATCAGCACCTTCGTATTATCCACCGGTGAATAGATACGGCTGTCCCGCACATTCAGCGGCTGCAAAACGTAGTACAGGCGCTTTCTGTCGCTGCCGGGCATATCCAGATGGGTTATATCCGTCACCAGACAGACCCCGTTACTTCCGTGGATTACATATTCTCCTTTTTGGAACACTTCACACACCCCTTTATCTGATCCAACCATCACTTTTACCAATACTATTTTAGCAAATATTTCAGGTTTTCGTAAGTGATTTTTTGAACCAGAAGGAGCGCTGCTTACTTCAGAAATCCTTCCACAATCTTCTGCTCCGCCTCCTGCTCCGTCAGGCCCAGGGTCCGCAGCTTGATAATCTGCTCGCCCGCGATCTTGCCGATGGCTGCCTCATGAATCAGCGAGGCGTCCAGATCTCCCGCAAACAGCTCGGGAGCCGCGTTCACCTTGCCGTTTCCGATCAGGATCGCATCGCATTCGGAATGTCCGGTGCAGCGGCAGTTGCCCTTGATGCGGGAATGGTATTCCTGATAGGAATTATCCTTTGCCACGGAACGGGAAATCAGATCCACTGCCGAATCCTCTCCATCCATAGATACCTCGAAATCCGTATTGGCCCGCTCTTCTCCGTCCGTCAGAATCCTCTCATGGATCACCAGGCGGGCTCCCTCTCCCAGCACAGCCTTCGTCACACGCTTCGTATCGTCTACGCCGCCCAGCTGTATGGTATCCATCTCCATGACCGCGTTTTCCTTCAGCTCCATGTCCGTCACCGGATTGATCTTCTTCAGGCCGGTGCCGCTGCCGGTTCCCACATGCTTTTCCCTGTACAGTACATGGGCACCCTTTTCCAGGAAAAACCGGTGAATGCCGTCGTGCTCTGCCTCTCCTTCATTGTCCGTATGGACGCCGCAGCCAGCCACGATCGTTACATCAGCGCCCTCGCCCACATAGAAATCATTGTACACCAGATCGCTGACATTGCCTCTGGTTACGCAGGCCGGAATATACACAGTCTCTCCCTGAGCAGCCGAACTGATGTGAATCACAAGGCCCGGACCGTCCGTTTTATTTTCTATTCTGATATTTTCCGAGGACCGGCGGCCGGCGCACTGGCCGTTCTCCCGGATATTATAAGCTCCCTTGAAATCGCCCTTCCAGTCGGAAACCTTCTTCAGCAGGGCTTCTGTCACTTTATTCATTCGCTGCAGCTCCTTTCTCTCTGGGGACAGCGGTCAGCCTTTTCCCCTGCCAGAAGCCCGGGCAGAATAGCCTCCCGCTCTCCGGCCGTCCGCACCTTGCCGTCCGCGATCACTACGATCCGATCCGCGATTTCCAGAATTCTTTCCTGATGGGAAATTACCAGCAGGGCTTCTCCGCTCCTTTGCTTCAGCCGCTGGAATACCTGCACCAGATTGGAAAAGCTCCACAGGTCAATTCCCGCCTCCGGCTCGTCAAATACTCTGATTCTGGCATTCTTACGGGCCAGCACCGTGGCGATCTCTATCCGCTTGCCTTCACCCCCGGACAGGCTGGCGTCAACCACCCGGTCCACATATTCCTCAGCGCAGAGTCCCACTTCGCCCAGATACTCGCAGACCTGTCCGCGGGTCAGCTTCTGCTCCGCGGAAATCTCCAGCAAATCCCGCACTGACAGCCCCTTAAAACGGACCGGCTGCTGAAAGGCGTAGCTGATGCCGTGCCGCGCCCGCTCTGTAATATCCCATTCCGTAATATCCTCCCCGTCCAGATACAGCTTTCCCCTGGTGGGCACAGCCAGTCCGGCGATGATCTTGGCAAGAGAGGTTTTCCCTCCGCCGTTTGGCCCCGTCACCACTGTCATTTTCCCGTCCGGGATCTCCAGGCTGACATCCCGCAGGATCTCTTCTCCCTCGTCGAGCTGCCATCCGATTCCTTCTAAAGTCAGCATTACTGTTTATTCCTCCTGTTCCGTATCTCCTCCGTCACAGCGGTATGATTTCGTTCACGCGGAAACCCATGTTGTCTGGCATACTTTCCACATTCTTCTGTGCCGCAATCATTATAGGACAGTTTTCTGTCAACCGTCAAGAGTCACCTGAAAACCTTCCTGCCGCAGTATCCGCTCCGCCGGGATCACGGCTCCGCCTTTCCGCCGTCCAGCAGCTGTTTCAGCTCTTCCAGCTCCTCTTCCGGCACCGGCTCCTCCAGATAAGAGGCCAGAAGCGGCGCGATGCTGCCGCCGAAGTACCGGTCCAGAAAATTCCTTCCCTCCTGCTCCAGATATTCATTTTTCGAGATCAGCGCCTCATAGACAAACATCCTGCCTTCCTTCCAATAGGTCAGAACCCCTTTCTTCACCAGCCGCTTCAGCAGGGTATGAACCGTATTGGGCTGCCACCCCGTCCCCGGGAGCACCCGCTCCACGATTTCATTGGTGCCCGCCGGAGATTTTTTCCACAGAGCTTCCATCATTTCATATTCCGCTTCTGATATTCTTGGAATGTGTTTCATCGTTCCCTCTCACTGTAAATAATCTTCCAGAACAGGCTGGAGCTTTCCAGTCAGATAGCCGCTTCCGCCTCTGCCCCGCACATCCTCCGCCATGCTCACCAGCAGAAATCCGTTGTCCTCTTCCGCATCTGTCCGGAATACGCCAAGCCATCCCAGCTCCGTTCCGTCCGTATCCTCCCGGCTGTCCTTGATCTCCGCCGTGCCGGTCTTGGCCGCCAGCGTCACGCCGTCCACCCGGACGGAATGTCCGGAGCCCTCCGGCGATTCCACTACCTGGATCAGATCGTTCCGCACCGTCTCCGCCGCTTCCGGATCAAAGGCCCCTTCTATCCAGTACTGCGAAGCGCTCCCGCCGGAGTATTCCAGCACGGGCCGGATCATATTCCCGTCGTTGACAAACGCAGAATAAATAGACGCCAGATGGATGGGATTCACCAGAACCTCTCCCTGTCCGTAGCCCGTATCCGCCAGCAGAATTTCATCCGAGGAAAGGCTGTTTCCTTCATTCACATACTGGGACGGCGTGGTGCCAAACTCGAAAGGCACCGCCTCCAGGAATCCGATTTTCCCCAACTGCTCCTCCAGGGTCTCGCTTCCGATCTGCAGCGCCACTTTGGCAAAATAAATGTTGTCCGAATAAATCAGCGCGTTTTCCAGATTGCCGGGGCCGTCGTAGTCCTCCAGCGTCGTAACCGTATAGGTACCCCAGCTCTCATCCTGCTGCCAGCTAAGGCCGCTGTCACCCATGTCCGCCTCCGCGTCCAGTGTGCCTGTAGTAAGCCCGATGGCTCCTATCACCGGCTTCAGGGAAGAACCGGGGACAAAAGAAGCCCGAAAGCGGTTGTACATGGGCTGACCCGGATCTTCATTCAGCGCGTTCCACTGGGCGTCCGAAAGCCCCAGCACAAAGGAATTGCCGTCGTAAGAAGGTGTGCTGACCAGGGCCAGCACCTCGCCCGTTGCGGGATTCATGGCCACATGGCAGCTCCGGTCCTCCGCAAAAGCGTCGTACAGAGCGCTCTGCAGCTCTGCGTCAATGGTCACGGTGATATCCTCTCCGTCCTGCACTTCCCGCCAGGCCAGCACTTCTTTTTCGTCGCCATTCCTGTCCTCGATATAGATTCTGCATCCGTTTGTCCCCCGGAGCCTGTCCTCATAGATGGCTTCCAGCCCCGTCCGGCCAATGCGGCTCTGAGCCGTATAGCCTTTATCCGGATTTTCCTCCAGATCCTCCGCCGTCACCTGCTGAATATACCCCACCAGCAGGCCTGCCTTCTCTCCCAGCGGATATACCCGATCCGTGGAATCTGTGATCATCACGCCCGGGACAGCCAGAAGCTGCTGCTCCAACTGGTATTCCGGAGATTTCTCCCCCTCCTGAAAGACTTCCGTATCCTGGCTCTTGCTGATCTTCCGTATGGGAACAAAGGTATCCTCCTGTACCCAGGACTGCTCCAGCTCCGCCTGAATATCCTCCACGGTAAGCCCCAGCAAACCTGCCAGCGTCTGCAGATCCTGCGACGCATCCTCCGCCATTTTCCCCGGAATCAGCCCCACCGTGGAGACAGTGCCCTCGCCTGCCAGCACCTGGCCATTTCTGTCATAGATCGTTCCCCGGGCAGCTTCCATCTCTTCCACCCGTACCTTATCGGAGGACAGCAGAGCCGGAAAAATCAGACTGTCCTCCCACTGAAGATACCAGCCGTCCTGTTCGTCCGTGAAACGGGCGTAATGATTGAACGTAATCTGACCCGCTTCCGTCTCCATAACCGTGCGGTACGCCACTTCGTTCTCTTCGTCCGCCGTATCGGAAACTGTTATCTGAAGATCCGAAAGACCGATCCCTTCATAAATATTCTGATTTCTCTCGATAAAATCCTCCTGATTTACGACTCTGCGGCTGTTTTCATCCAGCATCTGATACATCTGTTCATAATCGCCCTCCGGAATACATGCCATATATTTCTCCAGAGTCTCCGCCGCCGTCGCGCGGCTCTCCGGTGAATCAGAAAGCCAGAGTACCGCACCCACCAGCACTGCCCCCGCGGCCAGCGCGGCAGGCAGAATAATACGCAGCGCTTTTTTCTTCTTTTTCATTTCAGCCATATGATAT
>DVJR01000187.1 GCA_018716575.1 Candidatus Scatomonas merdavium
CTGTAGATGGTCTGGGTAATATCAAAGGCCACCAGATCCTCATACTGGGACGGCGAAGTATAACCCAGTATCAGTATCGGCAGCCGTATTCCGTTCTCCCGAAGCTCCAACGCCTCTTCCAGTGTGGCCACGGCGAAGTAATCCACCCGGTCCTCCAGATATTTTCCGACCCTGACGGCCCCGTGGCCGTAGGCGTCCGCTTTGATCACAGCCAGCAGACGGACGCCCGGCGCCAGCCTTTTCCTGACTTCTTCAATATTATGGCCTATGGCGGAAAGAGATATTTCCGCCCAGCACCTGAGATAATCGCTCATGTCTTTCCCTTCTTCAGTCTTTTATCGTTTCTCCGGCTTCCGGATGGCCGAATAGATATTTTTTACATTCTTTAACACCACATGAGTTCTGGTATCCGATACGCCGTCCAGGCTCATGATATCCCTGTGTATCTGCTCCAGCTCGTCCCCCGACTCACAGCAGATTTTCAGAAGCAGGTCGAATTCTCCGGTCTGATAATAACAGGACACTATGGTATCCATCCCCCGGATAGCATTGGCAAACCCGTCGAAATATTTGGGATTGCTTAAACTGACCTCCATCAGCGCCGTCATCGCGTTGCCCGTGCGCTTTTCATCCACGATAATCGTATATTCCTTGATAATCTTATTCTCTTCCAGCTTACGAATCCGCTCAATGACGGCCGAAACGGAAAGATGGATTTCCTTGCTGATATTGGACGCCGTCTCTCTGGCATTCTTCTGCAATATCTTCAGAATCTTATAATCGATATTGTCCATCTTGCGCTGCCTCCTCTATTTTTTCTCCCTTATTGCTCTGTCTATAGCCAGAAATCCGTCTGCTTTCTGCGGACAGCTTTCTTCAGATTTTATGATACTACTTTTTAAGTATAGCAAATTTTCCGAAGAAGTCCACTGCTCAGAGTAAATTTTTTCGATTTGCATACAGGTTACGATCCACATCAAGTCTGCGAAGCAGGAACCCCGCCCACATGAGCAGCCTTAGCACCGCAAGGCGCGGAACTGGAGCCTCGAAGATGCGACGGGTGCGAATGCGGGTGGAGTGTAAATCGTAACACAGACAGAGAAAAGCCCCTGCATTCACTCTTATCAGACATGAATGCAGGGGCTGCTGAACAGCTGCCTCCATTTCGTTTATTTTCGTCCCGCGCCTCTGGTAGTGAAAAATTGTACTGCCATACCCATGGCTGCGATAACCACTCCCGCCAGTATCCGCATCGAATCGCTGCCAAGCGCTGGTATCAATGTCCGCAGCGCATTCACAGCATTAAAAGCTCCGGTAACAGCCGTCACTGCAATGATGCACGGCCGGGCGAATTTTGCCGCCAGAAAACCCGCCCCGAGGAATGCCGCCACTCCCAGCACTATGAGCAAAATATTCCAGCCCTGCCCTTCCGGAACGGAAATCGTCTGAACAGCCGAAAAGGCCATGAAACCGCAGTACAGAAAAACGCCTACAATATACAGACGGAATGCCACCAGCGCCAGCACGATACCTGCCACCAGGCCGATTACGGCAGGCAGATAAGCCTCTCCCGCAATAGTGCTCGACGAAATTCCAAATCCCAGCACAAAGCCGGCCAAAAAGCCTATGACGCCAATCCAGAATTTCAGAAGGCGATAGCCTGAAAAACACTGCAGAAGCGCCAGCGCTACCGAAAAGACCAGCATGATCTGTCCAAAGCCCGAAAAAAATCCATTGAGCATATCAAACACTCGACAATACCTCCTTCAGTAAAAATGCTCTGGAGTTATAGTACCCTGTTTTCTCCGCGGATTCAAGCCCTTTTCTGCATTTCTCTTTTTTCATTTTTCTGTTTTCAGTTCTTGACACCCAATACCCCCATGGGTATATTATACCTATGGGGGTATTGGGTTATTTAAAAATACTGAAAAAACTGCGGGAGGATCGTATGAGAAAACAAATTGCTGAAAAACTGGAGCATTTTCTGGAACTCGGCGGCATCAGAAAGGAAATCCTGCTTCTGATTATTTCCGGAGCCGCCCTGCTGGCCAGCATTTTCAATCTGCTGCCGCTGCCCTTTAACCCGGCCTGGGCTGCCATCATCCTCTGCGGAATTCCTATTATCCTGGAAGCCGCAGCAGGACTGATCTCTTCTTTTGATATTAAAGCGGATGTGCTGGTGTCTCTGGCTCTGATCGCTTCCGTCTGCATCGGAGAGGATTTCGCAGCCGGAGAAGTGGCTTTTATCATGCGGCTGGGCGGCCTGCTGGAAGATCTGACAGTAGCACGGGCCCGGGCAGGCATTGAAAAACTGATTCATCTGACGCCGCAGACAGCCCACCTGATCCAGAATGGCGCAGAAACTGTCATACCGGCAGAACAGGTCCAGGTCGGAGATATTCTCCAGGTGTTTCCCGGCGAAACAGTGCCTGTGGACGGCGTGATCCTGGAAGGGCGCACGTCCGTCAACCAGGCCGTCATGACCGGAGAATCTCTTCCCGTAGATAAGGAACCCGGCGACGAAGTGTCCAGCGGCACAGTTAATCAGTTCGGTACCTTCCGAATGAAAGCCGCCAGAGTAGGTGAAGACAGTTCTATCCAGCGCATGATCCGCCTGGTACAGTCTGCTGACGCCGGCCGGGCAAAGATTGTCAGTCTGGCCGACCGCTGGGCCACCTGGATCGTGATAATCGCCCTGACGGCGGCAGCACTGACCTGGCTGATTTCCGGAGAAATTATCCGTGCTGTTACCATTCTGGTTGTTTTCTGCCCCTGCGCTCTGGTTCTGGCTACGCCTACTGCCATCATGGCTGCCATTGGCAACGCTACCCGGCACGGTTT
>DVJR01000188.1 GCA_018716575.1 Candidatus Scatomonas merdavium
ACACAGCATACGTTCAGCGCGTCGTCCAATACGGCTACGCTGTCTTTTACCACGCCGGTTCAGATTACGACTGTGCCGGCACAGCTGCAGGTTACAGCCCAGGGGCAGAAATTTCTGTACAGTATAATTTCACTGACAATTTACAAACTAACATCATGAGAAATGGCTGACTGAACAGCAGTACAGATGCCAGCCGTATCGTCTTGCGGGGCGGATGGCATCTGTGCTATCTCATCTTTAAAAAATCATGTATACAAAAATACCCTGAACGCTTTTCCTTCTTTCCGTTCAGGGTATATGTATTCAGATCATATTGCTGTGATCAGATATGGATGGATTCGCTCCAGTCATCTTCATCGTAAGAAATATCATTGACCGGCATCCCCTCCATCATCTCTCCGCTGATCATGGAGCGATACTGCTCTTCCAGAGTCAGTCCCTCATCCTCATCATCAGGCATGGGGCTTTCCGTCAGCGCGCTTCCCAGCCGCTTCAGCGGCGCCCACCAGTTGGTGCTCATCTGTTCATCAGCCGGAACATCCTTCCGTCTCTTCTCCACAAAAAAGCCTTTCATCTCCGGATAGGCAACGATGGCAGCCATATCCTTGTAAAATTCTCTGCCCACGTATTCAAAGCTCATCAGAATCAGATCGTTCAGGCTGTAATAAAACTGATTTCTGATTCCATGTATCCAGAGGATCTGGGCGATTCTTTCCGAAGGATTCAGATGCTTCCGAATGTACTCTTCTCTCTCCTCCGGAACTACGTGAATGATTTCTTCTACTCGTCTCATGTTTTTGCCTCCCTGTTTGTTTTTGTCACTTTCCCAAGTTCACCCGGGCCCTCCAACCCGAATTAAACCCTATACACAGGTATTATTATAATCGAAATTTTGGTTATTTTCAATAAAATTTCATATTGTTTCTGTAAAAATTCGTGACAAAATCCGTACCCGCAGAGCACGCCGCAGCGCATACCCTGCGGGCGGGAAGGAAGAGCGCGGCACGTCATTTCATCCCCGTCACACAGATCAGCTGTCCTTCCCCGGAATGCACCGTTACCTCCCGGAAACCGGCTTTTTCCAGAAGGCCGGTCAGCTCCCGGGGACGGTATATCCGCATGAAGCCATCAATGGGCGGCCAGTCGCAGTTGTCCGGATCACTGCCCTCGTTGATGACCGCGAAAAGCCCTGACGGCTTCAGCACCCGCAGGATTTCCCGGAAAGCGCCCTCCGCGTCCGGCCAGAAATAAACCGTTTCCATGGCCGTCACCAGGTCGAAGGTGTCTCCTTCGAAAGGCAGCTTAGCCACATCGGCCTGCCGGATTTCGCACCGGGTTCCCAGATACTCCCTGTTCATCTCACGGGACTGCCGGACGCTGACCTCCGAATAATCAATGCCGTCGATCCGGCTCTCCGGCGACAGCTTCAGCATCTCCGCTATGGTAGCGCCGCCGCCGCAGCCCACGTCCAGAATCCTCATAGCCGGGCGCCATGGAAGAAGCGGCAGCCCGAAGGCCCGCAGAGGCGCATGGCTTCTGTTCATCCGCTCCAGCATCTGTTCTCCGATCTTTCCCTCCGGACGGCCCGGATTTTCTCTTATATCTGCCATATCTGTATAATCCTCCCTTTCTGACGGTAAATTCTCATAAAACATAAAGCGCCGTCCGCCAACCCTCCCGGACAGACCGCCGGACAGAGCCGTCATAGAAGGCGACTCGGCCGTCCCATTATACTATACTCCAAAGCGCGCCGCAATACGGAAGCACCGCGGCTGTCATCTCATTTCATCTACTCCTTCTTTCTCAGAGCCCGTCCCTCCGACAGAATCAGCCCCGCCAGCGTCAGCGCAGTTCCGGCTGCGGTCATCCAGGTAAAGGGCTCGCGGAGGATCAGCACCGACGTAACCAGCGTTATAACCGGAACCAGATAGATATATACGCTGGTTCTGACCGCTCCCAGAAGCTTCACTGCCGAATTCCAGGTGACAAAGCAGAGAGCCGAAGCGCCGAGGCCCAGATACAGCAGATTCAACAGGCTGACCGGATCCGTGAACCGGAGACTCTCAGGACGGAACCCGAAGAGAAACAGCGCCGGAATCATGAACAGGATGCCGTAGAAAAAGATCCGCCGCGTGGTCAGCAGCGTGCTGTAGCCGTAGCCGCTGATTTTCCTCGTCAGTATGGAATAGCAGGCCCACAGGAAAGCAGCCAGCAGCGCCAGCAGATCGCCCGCAGGATTCAGCTCCAGGGCGCTGCCGTTTACGCTGATCAGAGCGATTCCCGCCATGGCAAGGACGAACCCCGCGAAAAAGCCCGCCCGCAGCTTCTCTTCCCTCTTCAGAAACAGCCGGGACAGGAGAGCCGTAAAAAACGGGGCCACCGATATGATAATGCCCACGTTGGAGGCCATCGTATACGTCAGCGCGATATTTTCCGTCAGATAATAAAGACATACGCCGCACAAGCCCGCCGCCGCGAAGGTCAGCTCCTGCCTGCGGCCGGTCCCCTTCAGCCGCCTCGGGCAGACTGCCAGCAGCGCCAGGAAACCCATGACGAAACGCAGAAACAGAATTTCCACCGGCTGAAAATCCGTCAGCAGCACCTTTGTGGAAATAAATGTGGTACCCCATATGATTACCGTAAGAAGGGCCGCCAGATGGCCCGCCGTCGATTTATTCTCCATGATGTTTTTCTCCCGTTCTTTTTTGCCGGACTTTGCTTTTTTTCACAGACAACAAACTTTCGTCACAAATCCGTGCTATGATAACAGGAAACCCTGAAATGATCAGAAAGTCAAGGAGAGTATCCATGAAATACAGAAAACCAGATATTACAAAATCATATTACGAAAATTCACCATACACTTTTTTAAAGCGCGAAGAGATGGCCGCCGTTGTGATCCGGGGTGAAAATTACGAAGACTTTACGAAGAACTTCCAGAAGCCCTATGACACCATATTTCTGGCGTCCATGAAAAAGGCTCTGCAGTACCTGTGCCGTTCCATTCCGTCCTGTCTGGCCGGCTATACCAGCCGGTTCGACATGGCAGTCTTTTTCAGCGCGCCGGACAGCTTCGAAACGCCGTCCTGGTACAATTACGATATGAACCGGATCGCCACCCTTGCGTCCAGCATGGCGTCCTTCGCCTTCAACAGGATATTTGAGAAAGCAGCCGATTCCTATGTAATGTCAGGAAATAACTTTGATGAAACGCGCAAATTCACGGCTATGCAGGGCTACGTCTCCTCCATCGATGCCGGTGCCCTGTTCACGGCCAAATGCTTCAACATTAAAAAGGAGCAGATTGCCGATTATCTCTATCTGCTCCAGAAAAATACCATCGATGCCGCAATCCATGAGATGGGGCTCCTGTATTTCCGAGAAGATGAGCTGAGCGGCAAATCCTCCTCGGAAATCCAGTTCATGGTTTTCGACCGGGCGGGAATCAACTTCGACAGCTACCCTTCCTCCTTCCGCCACGGCTCCTTCTGCGTCAAAAACAAAGAAAGAGACGGCATGCTCATCAACCCGGCGGCAGAAAAGGGAGACTGGGTCCCGGATCCGGAATTTCCTCTGCTGAAACCAGACTGTCGGGATTATCTGCAGGGTATTCTGGGATAACAGGAAAGAAGCTGCCGTAAAAAACTGATTCCCGGCTCCATCGGATTACTCGCAGTCAATCCGTTCAATTTTGAAGATTACAGGCCTTGTTCCATCATTGCAGCAGGCAATCATTACCCGGTCGTCCTTCGTCCATCCGTGCATGATGCTGCCGCCCTGAAGCGCCGTATAGATATATCTGCTGATCGCGTCCCAGGCTTCTGAACAGAACGGCACCCCTTTGCTTCCGCAATGCGCCGTCCCCGGAGACTGGAGACAGCCCTCATCGGGCGTTCCGGACCGGATCAGCGTCCCCTCGCCGCAGTGCCAGTAGTCGTCCCGTTCATCATTCCGGTAAAAAAGAAATTCATCTCCCACATAAAAGCAGGGGCATTTTCCGCTGTCCGGCACGGCGCAGTACTGCTCCTGCAGATCCGGATATAATTTCTTGTCCAGCACAGTCACTTTACATCTGTATTCCATCATCATTCCTCCTTATCCGCAAAATACTGGCAGGGCATAGCGCAGCCCATGCCCCCGGGACGGAATCACGGCTTAAGCCGTTCCATTTTGAAGTCCCCGTCTTTTGTAAACGGAATTTTCTCTTTTTTGTGGCTACATTATACCCTGTATTCTGTTACACGTCAATTTTCCAAAAACCTTCTGCGCATCTTTGCCAGATTTGAATATTGACAGCTAAATCATGAAAAGCTACAACATGACGTGCAAACAATCTTTTCACAATAAAAGGAATAGCGAGGCTAAACCATGAAAAAGAAATTTCTTACCTGGATGCTCACATTTGGATATGCGCTGGCTATGACAGGCTGCGCAAATAACGACACGGCACAGGCAATCACACAGAGTACGGAACAGAGCGAATCTGCAGACGCAGACAGTTCCGCCGGACAACAGGCGGAAGATGCTTCTGAACAGGCCGAAGATAATTCAGAACAGACGGAAGATACTTCGGAACAGGATCTGGAAAACAATCCGGAATATATTGCACTCATGGAAAAGATAAGCCAGTCAAAAGCGGGCGTTCCGGACGAAAACGGCAATTTCACCATTGGTACATTTGGCAGCCTTCATTCCGCCTCCATCAGCTTGCTTCCGGATCAGGAATACAATGTTTCTGCGACTAATTATCTCATTACGAAAACGCCTGAAGCAGAGGACAATAATTATACGCACATTCAGTATTCCTTTGTGGAGGACACTACGGAAGAAGCTATTGCGAATTCCGCAACAGATGATGAACAGTACCAGGAAGACCAGTACGACGATGTTGAAATCAGTTCTATACAGACTGCAGATGTCAATGGCATGTCAGTTTCCTGGGTAAAACACAGCTACACTTATTCTTATTTCTCGGAATATGCAAAATATTATGGCTGGACTATGGTTGACGACCACACGGGATTCCTGATCTATATTGAGATCTACGGAGATGTCGGTATGGATACGGATGACAATCTTTTAAACGAAGCTTTTCAGGGAGTCACTCTTACATGATATAAATCGGTGCTGCCGCAGAAGCGATTTTGAAGCGTGAAGAGCCGCCAGATATAGCAATAATCCCAGGGATTATTCTATATCTGGCGGCTCACAACACTCTCAGGCGGCCCTTTGCGGCAGCCTTGAAAAACTGATAAACCTGCTGCTACTGCTTCTTTTCCGGAATCCGGCCGGCAAAACGCCGGGAATCATCTCAAAAATTTCTTCTTATCGTAATCTTTGGTAATCCGATATACGATCACCGCGCATGCCAGCAGGCCGATCAGATTCGGCAGTACCATAAGACCGTTGAACATATCAGACATGTTCCATACAAGATCCACCTTTAAAGTAGAACCCAGAATCACGAAAAACACAACGAGCACCGCGTAGAATTTCACCGCTTTTTTGCCGAAAAGGTGGCGCACATTTACCTCGCCGAAGTAATACCAGCCCACAATAGTCGTAAAGGCAAAAAACAGCATGCAAACGGCTATAAAGATTTCTCCGAATGAGCCAAAGACGCTGTTAAAGGCCGTCTGGGCAAGTACGGCTCCATCCTGCCCGTTGTTCCAGACGCCGGTAGATACAATGACCAGCGCCGTAAGAGTCAGTATCACGAACGTATCGATAAATACGCCCATCATGGCAATGATCCCCTGGTCTGAGGGGTGCTTTACGTCAGCGGTAGCATGCGCGTGAGGCGTAGAGCCCATACCCGCTTCATTGGAAAAAAGTCCTCTGGCAACGCCGTAGCGCATGGCCTTCTGCACCGTAACACCCAGCATTCCGCCGGCCACAGCCTGCGGATTAAAGGCTCCTACAAAAATATCCTGAAACGCGCGTCCCACTCCTGAACCGGTCATTACCAGAACAATTACACAGCCTGCAATATACAGCACCGCCATCAGCGGAACGATCTTTTCCGTAAATCTGGCAATACGCCTGATGCCTCCCAGGAAAATAAATCCAGCCACCGCGCCCACTATAATACCCACAATCAGCGGATTGATTCCGAAAACGTTATGAAAGGACTCGCCGATAGAATTGGACTGAACCATATTTCCCATAAATCCGAGCGCAAGGATCAGCGCTACAGAGAAAAATCCCGCCAGGAACTTTCCGAAGCGTCCCTTGAATATGTATTTTATATAATAGACCGGGCCTCCGGTAACAGTCCCGTCCTCCACCACACGCGTTTTCTGGGCCATGACAGCCTCCGCATAGATGGTAGCCATTCCGAAAAATGCGCTGACCCACATCCAGAAGATGGCTCCCGGGCCTCCGGCAGCGATAGCCGTAGCCGCTCCCGCAATATTTCCTGTTCCAACCTGCGCCGCTATGGCAGTAGTCAGCGCCTGGAATGAGCTGAGGCCATTTTCACCGCTTTTGCCGTGAAGCGAAAAATTTCCAAACAACAGCTTCATGCCCGTGCCGAACTTACGTATCTGGATAAAACGGAGCATAACGGTAAAAAAGATGCCCGCTCCGACAAGCAGTATAATAAGCGCATAATCCCACAGAAAAGTATTAACGGTTCCAACTAATTGTTCCACAAAACTTCCAATTCCATCCATCCTTTTTCTCCTATCCCTCTGTTTGTTTACAGCAAATCTGGATAATTCTCCGGATAATCAGAACAAGAAACGCACACGCTAAGAAAAGAATCCGCAGAAGCCCTGCGGGATGAGATCTTCCCTGTCCTTTTGCCTGAGAGATTCGCAGAGACGCTCCGCTTTCACCTTCGGCACCCGCTGACGCGGGCTTCTCCAGAGAGCCATCCGGCTGCAGTCCTCATTCTTTAAAAGAACACCTGAGAGTATCATTCCTTCGGCGGGCATATGCCTCTTTCCTGCAGCTTTCCACTGGCATTGATATACTGACAGCACCAAAATTATAGGCTCAAACTGTCGATATGTCAAATAATTTCTGTACAACGCGGTTTTCCGGCCCATGTCTGACGTGACTGTGATCGTTTCCGTGCCTTCTTTTAATGCCTTTATGGTTCCTTTTACATCATCTGCTAAATTTTAAAGACTGCGGCAACACTTTTGCTCTTCTTTTCGGTCCTGCCGCCAGGCAGCCGGCAGCAATCGCCGCAAGCCCCTTCCCGACAGTGCCGTATGGCCAGACGCCATTCGCGCCTGACTGCGGCATGGTAAAGGACGGCGAGTTGGTAATCTCATACGTCTGGTTTAAGATCAGATAATGCGCTTCTGTCACATTTCCATTCACATCTGTTGTCTCCGGAACGAAAATCACGCCGTCGGCCTCCGCATCGAGATTCCGGTCTGCCGCTTCTTCCCCGCTCAGTGTCATCGGAAGGCGGATCGTAACTGCCTCTGATAACAGGACATGCCCCTCCGGCGCCGCTGTTTCAACCAGCGTATAGACATCCGGATACAGCTCCGTAAATTCCACGACCCCATTGGCATCCGTTACAGCAGCGGCCACTTCACTTCCGTCGGAATCACACAACCGGAAACTGACGCCCTCCAGCGGCGTGCTGCCGTCCGAATCATATTTCACAATCCGGATTTTCCCTTTCACCGGCGTATCCAGGAACGTGTACTCAGCTCCGCCGGACAGAACCGCGTCACCGCTGTCTTTGTCCTGCGTGATCTGCCGGATTACCGACGGCCCTTCCTTCGGATCATCAGAAGCTGCGATGACGCTGCCATTCTCATCATGGACTTCTCCGGCCAGTTCGTAACCTGGAGCCGCCTTCGTTTCCCGGAACAAATAGGTTCCCGGCGGCATTACCACCATATCGTCCGCGGTATAGTACAGGTCATCACTCACATCCGCCAGGAAAAAATCTTCTGTCAGCCGGAACCCGGTATTCCCATCTCCGAAGTCTTTCGCTTCAAAGACCCATTGTCTGGCAGGTTCCCCGGGCAGCTCCTCCTCCGTATCATACAGGCCTTCATAATACGTGACGGTAAACTGCGTTCCCGCAGGGGAAGGAACTGTATCCGTATTGTCTCCATTCCAGGTTTTCAAGAATCTGATTTCACTGCCCGGGACGGGTCTGATTTCCCGGTCCGGCATGTTCTCCCACGTCAGAGGTGCGGGAGTTGTCCCGGTTCTTGATGCCGTCCCTGTCGTAAAGCTCTGGCCGTCAGCCGTGATATGGATATACTTCACTGCATCAGACCGTATATATCCGGCCGGCGCCGCCGTCTCACGGATTCGAAAATATCCCTGGTTCGTAGCTGTCCTGGTCAGTTCCGTGAAAGTAATCTGGCCGTTTGTGTCTGTCTGTCCGGTCGCCACATTCGTCCAGTTGTCACCGGATCCTGTCCATTCATCCACGGCAAATGCCGCGCCCGAAAGGCGTGCGCCGCCGGTGTCGGTTTTCGTAACCGTGGCGCTTGCCTCATAACCAGCAGCCGTACGATTCACAAAAATTCCATCCTCATACTCCTGCGTATGCACATCTACAGAACCTGCCATGGCATTGTTAATATATATATGCGTGATCAGACGCGCCAGGTTATCAAAAGCATCTTCTGACGCGATCCAGTCCATATACCTGCCCGCCGCAATACTCCCGCCGATCCATCTGATATCGCTCTGGTTTCCGTCATTTGTCCAGGTCGGCATGGAAATGTTCAGCGTCGACGACGTATTATTAAATACGCGGAACATATAAGAATTTCCATCCCGGCGATAGTTAAAGATCTGCCAGGTAACCCTGCCGTCAGGCAGCGTATAGCTCCAGTCCGCGCCGCCGTTGCCCCCATAGAAGCTGCCGCCTGCGCTGTGAGGCCCTATCCCGGCCAGGCCTGTGCTTCCCGCATAGGTATGAGCATACAGATTTGTTAAAGTATAAGTCAGCGGGCCATATACCATATAGTCACTGCTGTCTGCCGCACTGCGGTACCAGCCCCTACTCATCCGCACATTGTCATACCAGTTCCGGGCACTGCCCATAGCTGAAATCCACCAGGCAGTCCGTACATTACTCTGGCTTCCTCGGTTCCAGACGTCCGAAACAAAATATCCGTCATGGTCGAATACCAGACGGGCGCTGCCGGTTTCCCGCAGGATCGTAATGGCATCCGTATCGCGATAGGCCACGCAGTCGCCGCCGTATTTCGTGATATAGAACAGACGGCCGCCGTATTGCTCAAAATCGGCTTTATCCGCCTCGTTGAGGAATGTGTCCCCTTCTTCGTAGCCTGCCGGAATTCCCGTTTCCCTTACCAGGAACAGACCGTTTCCGGTGCTGCTTTTGCTCAGATTAAAAACGATCATACCGTCAGAGTTTGTGACGCCGGTCGCCGCCGTAATGTTATAGGAGCTTCCGCCCCAGCCGTAAACTGTAAACTGCGCTCCCCGGACAGCCCCGCCGTTTTCATCGACTTTGCGGATCGTGATACGCGGGTTTTCCTCGATATCCGGAGAGAAAGGCTCATAGCCTACCATATAAATAGCGGCTAATGTCTGGTTGCCGCCTGAGCCCTGATCTGCCAGAAAGGCGAGTACCGCATATCCTTCACCCTTCTGATCCGTACCCGTCTCAATACAGGTAATCGTAAATGGTACATTGTTGTAGCCGCGGGAGGCTTCCCCTATGTGCGCGCAGTCTAAATCCAGGCTTCTGCCGGATCCCAGAATACTTCGGAACCAGTCCGCCATGGCTGAATTTCCGCTGATGCCGGAAATATTGCCGGATTCGAGGCTGAAGGAATAGGAGGCATACGTCGGTCTCCATTGTCTGTCGCCCGTATACTGCGCATGCCTGGTGGAAGAATTCCAGTACGCCTGCGCAGACGCTATATTTCCATCCCGCAAAGCTTCATAAAAGTACACGTCATTTCCCGCGCCTTCACCAGGGTTCCAGATATAATTCACCGTCTGATTCGTCAGATATGTGTTGGTACGGGTGGCTCTGAAATGAAGGGTATCTCCTGGCCGGATTTCTCCCTCAATTTCAGGAAGCACACTTTCCGGCGTCACCTCTTCATCGGGCTGTATGGCGGCAGCCTGGAACAGTTCATCCTCTAAAGGCTGTATTGCTCCGGCGTCAATCAGCTCATCAATAATTTCTGTTTCAGAAGCGATCATGAGCTGTGCCTGCACATCATTGCGGGTCAGAAGGTTTGTTTCTTCATCATAGGCTGCCAGGTCGATCTTCTTTACATACACCAGCCCGGTCTCCTGATCGTAATGGAGATCCTCCAGCATTTCCGCATTGTCGTTCCTTCTGGCAAACAGGATATCCCGGACATCTTCCTCATCCGGATTAAGCGCGCCCACCACATATGCACTGTCATTATTTACATCGTAAAGATTGATTTCCGTGGCGGCATTTATGATGAATCCCGGACAGTTGTCCGCGTCTCCAAAGAATTCCGCCAGAGTTGTCGCATATTCCGGTCTGATATAAGTCTTTTTGACTGCCATGCAGGCAACCGGCCCATATCCGACCGTATTTTCATCATAGGTGATATAGTCCGGATTCAGTTTTTCAAGGATTTCCTCCGGCGCGGTATCGTGTGTCAGTCCCGGCCCTGTTTCATTACCATTTGCATAAATGAAGCCATCTGACGGCAGAGCTCCGATACCATATTTCGAAATATATCCGGTAAACAACGCGGTGGCTTCGGACGTGCTGTCTGCAGTAACAAAATAATCTACCGTATCTCCATAGTTGGAGCCTGCCAGTGTATTTCCGTTCTCATCCGCAGCGCCTATGATATAAGCTTCTTCAACCGCTCCCGGAATGTAGCCGGCCGCGTTGTCACTGCTGTTCCCCGCCGCACCTGTTACCACAATCCCCTCATCAACGGCTTTCCTGATTTCTTCTGCTACTACCGAAGTTGTCAGCGTATTCTTCGCATACAGTGAAAGGTTGATATAATCTGCATTCTGCGCAATCGCATACTCTATTCCTGCGACAATCGAGGAAACCGTTCCTCTGCCCTCGCCGTCCAGGACACGTATGGACAATATCCGCGCGTCCGCGTTCTGAGAAATGATGGCATCCGCCATGTTTTCCCCGTGCTGAAGGTTCGGGCTTGTCAGCTCGTCCCCGATCAGGGAGACCTGACTGATTACGTTCTCCGAAAGACCGGCTCCTGTATCCAGCAGGGCTATCACGGGCTCCTGCCGGTCTGTCCCTGTCTGAAGGCCGACAGCATCCGAAGCGATTTCAGATAAGATCGACAGTGGATTCTCCGCCTCTGTTACTTCTATATCCGCCTGTCCGTTTCCCTGTATCTCTTCGTCTGCCGCTTCCAGCGTCTGGTCCGGCTCAACCGCTTCCGCCTTATCCTGGTAATAGACATAGGCATTCATCGACTGAACAGCCGTTTCATACCGGAGGATATAGAGGTCGTCATACCGCGCAATGACCTGTTCCGATTCATCTACCACAGAACTGTCCTGTGTGACCAGCACCAGACGCCGGGACGCAAAATCAGCTTCATCTAAAGCTGCCGCCTCCGCATCCTTTTTCAGCGGATCAAAGAGGAATTCTGTTTCTGTGGCGGCATCCGCTGTTATTTCCATTCCATTATCTGCCGCTTCGGAGGCTGTGCATGCGGATATCTGATCATTTCCGGAAACGGACAGGAATCCCGTTTCTGACAACAGGAACGCGGCTAATATAACAAAAATGATTTTTCTTGCTCCTGGTTTCATAACTCCTCCCCTTTTCCCTTACGGGGTGTATTGCGGTTCTCTTCGCCTTTTTTCGCCGTCTGCGCCTGTGCTCCTGTTTTCTTCCCGTTGCTGAGTTTTCTTATCAGAAGATACAGAAGAAGGAAGAAAAGAAAGACGGCAAGGCTGGTATATAAGGATTCCCTGTATTCCCGCATCCAGGCTGATGTCTGTTCCCTGGGCTTATACGTGTTTTCATACGATACGGCTTCTTCATAATCCGTCCGTTCCCCACGGACCAGCAGCCGGTGGGAATTGATCCCATATGGCGTGCAGGTCACCAGCGTACAGTAATCTTTCCCGTCCACGATATACAGGGAATCCAGGTCGTCGGGCTCCACCACGGTAATCTGGCCGACCTTATATGCCATCCGTTCCCCGAACACATTCAGGAAAAAGATATCCCCCTCCGCAAGCTCTGTCAGGTCTGTAAACAGTTTTGCACCTGACAGGCCCGTATGTCCCGTCAGGACAATATGGGTACTTTCACCGCCCACCGGGAGCGACGTGCCTTCCAGATGACCGACGCCCTGCTCCAGTACCGTGCCGGACGTCCCGTGGAAAATCGGCAGATTGACATTGATGGAGGGGATCTGGATGTACCCCATAATCCCGTCCTCTGTCATGCATAAAAGCGATTCATATTCCGGGTTCCCGTCCCCCATGGCCGATGCGTTAAAGGGATCCGTCAGATTGACCCTTACCCCTGCAAGCGCTTCGTTGTACTTCCGGGCGGCTTCTGTTTCCGCCGAAAGCTCTTCTGTGCCGGCTTCTTCCGTGGCGGCATCAAGCGCTGCCACCACAGAATCCGCCGAGTTTTCCACCCACCAGTTCGAGATGAACGGGTAACCTGCCAGGCAAAACGCCAGCAGAAGCAGGAGTGTGACGGCCAGATACCGGAGAGGTTTCCGACGTCTTTTCATTTCATTTCTCCGCTGCAGTTTTCTTCTTTCTGGTTGCTACCACGATGCCAATGAAGGCTGCGCCGCATCCGGCCAGCGTGAACAGCAGTGTGCCGTATCCTCCGGTTGCCGGGAATGCGAAGGTCTTTGTATTGGTGACTTCCATGACAACGGCTGCATCAGCAGAATCCGTTACCCAACGGTCATTGACCATTTCGGCAGCAACGCCGTCAACTGCCGCGGCAGCGCCTGTGAAATCCTCGCCGCTCTGTCCGACATACATTGCGATTTTGCCGATGGTGCGTCCGTTGGCGTCCTCATCTGCGGCAAATCCGCAAACCGGCATGCCGGACTCATCATAGCAGTCTGCATCATGTACATGGGAGCCTTCGATGCTGTCGTTGCCAATGTAGCCAACAACAGACGGGCGGATCTCACGGGTCGTCGGGTCGATCTGAATGGTAATCTCTTCTGCCAGCAGCTTGTACCCATCATCCGTAGCAATCTCGATCAGTTTGTAGGTATCGGCTTCCAGGCCGTGTACATAGATCTTACCGGAAGCATTCGGAACGAATACCGTTGCGTTGTCACGGGATGCCGTCTTGCCCAGTTCAGTGCCTGCAACATCGCCAGCACCGCCTGCATAATAGATGTTTTCGTCAGTAGAATCATCCACTGTATCGGCTACTACATAGTATCCATCCGTCTCGTTGTACAGCAGGAACTGTACGTTAGAGAAGTCGCCGTTGTTGTCAGAGAAGTACTTGGTCAGGTCTACGCCGTAAGCGTATACATAACATCTGTCTTCCAGGGTGTTGGTGTAATCTTCGCTGGTTCTCTCCCAGGTCAGGTTTACGTCGTTCGGGTTACCATCGTTGCCCAGGACTACCTGTGTGTCGGAGTTAACGGTTACCGTGTAATACAGAACTACGTAGTAATCAGAAAATCCATCTTCATTCAGCACTACGTTGCCTTCACCGTCTGTATATGCATAGCCGCCATAATCCAGCACGTCCGTACTCTGCGCCAGGCCTTCGTTAATCATCCGCAGTCCATCCTCCGTGAAAGAAATGGTCATGGTCGTTTCGCCCAAGGACAGGCCGCTGCTGTTACCCGTTACGTTGAAGTTCACATAGTTCTGGCTGTACAGCCATGCGCCTGTCGGATTTCCGCCGTCCTCAAAGGTCGTATCGCCATTACCAAGGGAAGTTCTGACCTCATCCAGATCCATCGCCATAACCGCATTTTCCAGGTTGTTCAGATTCGCATCCGCTTCATTATT
>DVJR01000189.1 GCA_018716575.1 Candidatus Scatomonas merdavium
GCATCTGTCCAGGATTGGTTTGAAACTGTCGGAGCCAATATTCAGCATTGGTTTGAAACTGTCGGAGCCAATATTCAGCATTGGTTTACACGGTATTTTGTGGATAACGGCGCCACCGAATGGTGGCTGACAGGCCTGAAAACCACGATTTTAGTAACGCTTCTGGCACTGGTGATCGGTATTGTGCTGGGATTTCTGGTAGCGATTATCCGTTCGACCCATGAACAGACCGGGAAGCTGAAGGTTTTAAATGTTATTGCCAAGATTTATCTGACTATCATCCGTGGAACGCCCACCATGGTGCAGGTTCTGATCTGTTATTCCATCGTATTTGCCAGTGTGAATCTGGATAATATTATCATCGGCGGTATTGCCTTCGGTATCAATTCGGGTGCTTACGTGGCGGAGATTGTCCGTTCCGGCATCATGTCCATTGACAAGGGACAGATGGAGGCGGGGAGAAGCCTGGGCCTGAGCTCCGGACAGACCATGAAGCTGATCATCATGCCGCAGGCGTTCAAAAATGTGCTTCCGGCCCTGATCAATGAAATGATCGTGCTGCTGAAGGAAACCTCGATTATCGGTTACATCGGCACCATTGATATTACGAAAGCGGCCACTCTGGTTCAGAGCCGTACCTATGAGGCGTACGTGCCGCTGCTGTCTGCCGCCGCATTCTATCTGGTGCTGGTAATGCTGCTGACCTATTTCATGGGCAAGCTGGAAAGGAGGCTGCGCAGAAGTGACCACTGATGGAAGAGTACTGATTGAAGTAAAAAATCTGACGAAAAAGTTTGACGATAACCTGGTGCTGGACGGGATTTCCACAGAAATCCACCAGGGTGAGGTAGTGGCCATTATCGGGCCGTCAGGGTCCGGAAAATCCACATTTCTGCGTTCGCTGAATCTTCTGGAGGTGCCTACCGGAGGAACGATTCTGTTTGAGGGTGAGGATATTACAGATCCCAAGGTGGATATTAACAGACACAGGCAGAAAATCGGAATGGTGTTTCAGCAGTTTAATCTGTTTCCGCATAAGACAGTAAAAGAAAACATCATGCTCGCGCCTGTTACGCTGAAGCTGATGACTTCTGAACAGGCGGCCGCGAGAGCGGAGGAGCTTTTGAGGCGTGTCGGGCTTCCGGACAAGGCGGACGCCTATCCGGGCAGTCTGTCCGGCGGACAGAAGCAGAGGGTGGCGATTGCGCGCGCTCTTGCCATGAATCCTGACGTGATGCTCTTTGACGAGCCCACCTCGGCGCTGGATCCGGAGATGGTCGGGGAGGTCCTGGAGATCATGAAGGAGCTGGCGGAGTCCGGCATGACCATGGTCGTGGTAACCCATGAGATGGGCTTTGCCAGAGAAGTGGCCAGCCGGGTAATTTTCATCAATGATGGTAATATCCAGGAGGAAAATACGCCGGAAGAGTTTTTTGCTCATCCGAATAACCCGCGGCTGCGGGAATTCCTGTCAAAAGTATTGTAAATTCGCCTTTACCGGCCCGGTGTTTCGTGATAGAATATGTGTCGGACAGAACTATCACGGCTCCGGGCCCGTTTTTTCGGGAAAAACGGAGCAGGCGGAGAAGTAAGAATAAATCTGCGCGTCTGATACGGACTGCGCGCTGAGAGGAGCGGAAATATGAAGAAAAAACCGACAGTGTTGATGATTTTGGACGGATACGGACTGAACGATACCTGCGAGCATAATGCGGTATGTGAAGCGAAGACTCCGGTAATGGATCAGCTCATGAGCCAGTGTCCTTATGTGAAGGGGCAGGCCAGCGGTATGGCCGTAGGACTTCCGGACGGCCAGATGGGAAATTCCGAGGTGGGGCACCTGAATATGGGCGCAGGCCGGATCGTGTACCAGGATCTCACCAGAATAACGAAAGCGATTGCGGACGGCGATTTCTTCGAAAATAAAGAACTGCTGGCGGCGGTGGAGAATGTGAAGAAAAACCATTCTGCCCTTCATATGTACGGGCTGCTGTCTGACGGCGGCGTACACAGCCACAATACGCATCTGTACGGCCTTCTGAAGCTGGCGAAGCAGAACGGGCTGGACAAAGTATACGTGCATTGTTTCCTGGACGGAAGGGATACGCCTCCTGCATCCGGAAAGGAATATGTGGAGCAGCTCCAGGAGCAGATGAAGGAGATCGGCGTAGGAGAGATTGGCGTTATATCCGGACGTTACTATGCCATGGACAGAGACAACCGCTGGGACCGTGTGGAGCTGGCGTATAAGGCTCTGACACAGGGCGAAGGCGTAGACGGCGGTGAAGATCCGGCGGCGGCGGTACAGGCTTCCTATGACGACGGGAAAACGGATGAATTCGTCCTTCCCACGGTGATGAAGAAGAACGGACAGCCGGTGGCGAAGATCCAGGACGGAGATTCCATTATCTTCTTTAATTTCCGGCCTGACCGGGCAAGAGAGATCACAAGAGCCTTCTGTGATCCCGAGTTCAGCGGCTTCCCCAGAGAGAAGCGGCTGGAGCTTACCTATGTATGCTTCACGGACTATGATGAGACGATTCCGAATAAACTGGTGGCTTTCCGTAAAGAGGAGATCACCAATACCTTTGGAGAATACCTGGCGGCTCACCACATGACCCAGGCCCGAATCGCCGAGACGGAAAAATACGCGCATGTGACATTTTTCTTCAACGGCGGCGTAGAAGAACCCAATGAAGGTGAGGACCGGATCCTGGTTCCCTCCCCGAAGGTAGCGACCTACGATCTGAAGCCGGAGATGAGCGCCAACGAGGTTTGCGATAAACTGGTAGAGGCGATTAAATCTGCAAAGTATGATGTCATTATCATCAATTTTGCAAATCCTGACATGGTAGGCCACACCGGCGTGGAAGCGGCAGCCGTTAAAGCGATTGAGACAGTGGACGCCTGTGTGGGGCGTGCCGTGGAGGCGGTGAAGGAGGTCAACGGGCAGATGTTTATCTGCGCGGATCACGGCAACGCAGAGCAGCTTGTGGATGAAGAGACAGGCGAGCCCTTTACCGCCCATACGACCAATCCTGTGCCGTTTATCCTTGTGAATGCGGATCCGGCTTATGGACTTGCAGAAGGCGGAAAGCTGGCGGATATTGTGCCGACGCTCATTGATCTGATGGGCATGGAACAGCCGGCGGAGATGACAGGAAAATCTCTTTTGATCAGAAAATAAGAGAGTGTAAAAATCTGAGGCGGGGAGCCGGGGTATAGGATATGTCGGGGACATATGCGGATACCCCGGCTTCCTGCCTCCAGGTTAAAAGAAAAGAAGGCAAACGGAAAGAGCCACCCGACTTTCTCGTCATCGGATGGCTCCTTATGTGTGGATTGGTTCATTCATTTTTCGGTGGTCCGTACCTTCCTTTCTTTCATATTATGGGGTAAATCGTTCTGTTCTCGGTGGTCCGTCCTCCTTTACTCTTTTTGCTTTTCTTGAAGTAATTGTAGCAGAGAAAACTCAAAATGTCAATATAAAAATAGAAAATAATTAATAAAAAAATATTCTGACAGTTTTAAAAGGATTAATATTATAAATATTCTGAAAATAATAGCGGAGGGATGTATATGAAATTTGTGATACAGCGGGTCGGACAGGCCAGCGTAAAAGTAGACGGCAAAATTGTCGGAGCCATACAGAAAGGTTATCTGGTGCTGATCGGCGTGGGCCGGGAGGATACGGAGGCAGATGCGGACAAATATCTGAAGAAGCTGCTGGGGCTGAGAATTTTTGAAGATGAACAGGGAAAGACGAATCTTTCACTGGCTGATGTGGACGGAGAGCTGCTGCTGGTATCTCAGTTTACGCTGTACGCCAACTGCCGGAAGGGCAACCGGCCCAGCTTCATCGAGGCCGGCGCTCCTGAACAGGCTGAACGGTTGTACCAGTACATCGTCAGCAGGGCCAGAGAACAGGTGCCGGTGGTGGAGACGGGCGTGTTTGGCGCCAGTATGGAAGTGTCTCTGGTCAATGAAGGGCCTTTTACCATCCTGCTGGAAAATCTTTAGAAAAAATTAATGGCATTTTTGCCGGCCATCCGGTATACTGTTAGCAGCAGAGAAATCTGCATTCTGAAGACATTCATTCTCCCGTTCGGGAGTATTTTCCTGAAAAAGAAAAACAGAATATGACATTCCGCAGACGCAGCCGATAAGGCTGTTCTGCGGATGAGGGTAAAGGCGGGTGAAGCCGGTGAAGGAACGGATCATCGGAGAAAAGTACTGCCTGGTTCGTCTGTTAGGCGAAGGAGGGGCTTCAGAGGTATATCTGGCCAGAGATCTCCGCCTGCAGAAATGGTGGGCAGTTAAGAAAATGAAGAACAGGGAAGGCGGGCGGGTTATGCTGCTCCGGGAAGCAGAGCTGTTAAGCCGCCTGGAACATCCTGCACTGCCGCGGGTGGTGGACTGGATAGAGGAGGGAGAGGAGATCTGCCTGGTCATGGATTTTGTAGAAGGCAGAAGCCTGGAACAGTTTCTGAAAGAAAGCGGACCGGCGGACGGAAGGGCAGTCTGCCGCTGGGGCATGGAACTGTGTCAGGTCTTAGGCTATCTTCATTCCAGAAAGCCACCGGTGCTGCATCATGATCTGAAACCGGCCAATCTGATTCTGCAGCCTGACGGAAGCCTGAAGCTCATTGACCTGGGCGCGGCAGCCCGGAAGGCGGAAAATATACGCTGGGGGACGAAAGGATATTCTGCGCCGGAACGCCTGAGAGGCGGATGCAGAACAGATGAGCGGGCGGATATCTACAGCATGGGCGTGACATTGTACCGTCTGGCTACCGGCAGGCTGCCGGAAAATACTCTGCAGAAAACAGAAAAGCGGGAAGGCAGAGTGGAAAATAACAGAGAAAGTGAAAAGGCAGAGACTGCAGGAAAAAAAGGAAAACGCAGAGGAAGGATCCCCGGGCTGTCGGGGCGGCTGTCGGCGGTTATCTGGAAATGTATGGATACGGTGCCGGAACGCCGGTTTCGTTCTTGCTGCGAAGTCAGACAGGCCCTGGAAAGATGCCGTGAGAGAAAAGAAGCGGAAGCTGTCTGCCGCCGGAAGCTTCGGAAGGCTGTCCAGGTATGGGGCGGATGGAGTGAGAGACGCGGAGCCGGCCGGGTATCGTACGGCAGAAGGCTGAAGGCAGCGGCGCTCTGCCTGATTGGCGCGGGAACAGTGCTTCTGACGGGACTTCTGCAGGAAAACGGAAAGAGTCCGCTGCCTGAACGGGAACAGGCGGCTCGGGCGGAAGAATATCTGTCAGTGCTGGAGGACATCGGAGAGGATCGGTGTTTTACCGCAGAAGAGGAGCAGATGCTTTTGACCATGTGGGAACAGGATGGGGTTCTGGAGTGGAAACAGGAACTGTATCAGGAGCTGACCTTTCAGATAGGGAGAATGTACTGGCGCAGGTATCTCTGCAGTGAGGCAGACGGCAGCGGAAATCAGCTGGCCGGCAGAAGGGAAGCGGTTCCATGGTTTGAGAGGGCCAGCAGAGCGGGTACGGAAACAGAGCTGGGAAAGGCGGCGGCGCTGTATGCCTTTGTCGGAAATTTTTACCGGGATTTGCTTCTGACTGTCCGGGAGGAGCCGGAACAGGGATGGTATGGAGCATACTGGGAAAAGCTGTGTCAGGAGATGAAAGGACCTGCTGCGTCTGCAAAGCTGCCGGAAGAGGCGCGGCTGGAATTTTTCCGTATGTGCCTCCAGGCAGCGGAATGCTGGCAGGACGGGTTCCGACAGGACGGTATTTCGGAAGATGAGCTGGTGCAGTTCCGAAAAAAAGTGCTGGAGAGTGCGGAAAAAGTGAAGCCAGAGGGAGAGGAAGGGAAGGAGCTGCTGCAGGAGATCAGAAAGGAGGCGGAGCGTGACTGAGAAAGGAAGAAAGGCCGTATTTGCGGCATGGATTTTGTGTGCCGCCGCAGCGGCGGGGCATGCGGAGGTGGCGGCATTTTCTGACCGGCAGGGACCGGAGATTATGGATATTTGTTTTTATACGCAGGAAGGAGAGACACTGAAAGGGGAAGCAGTGGAGGATATCGGGGATCCTGGGAATAGCTATCGGTATTTTTCAAATGGCGCTGTGTCGGTCTCTGCGGAGATTTCCGATCCGGAGCCCTCGTCGGGCCTGGGGGCGGTTATCCGGCGTCTGCTCCGGGCAGATTCCGAAGGCAGGATAGAGGAACAGGCGCTGGAAGAGGTTCTTGGAGGATCGGCGCGGGAAACCGTTACCTTTACAATTTCCGCCGGTTTTAAAGGCTGGCTGCAGATGGACGCGGCGGATCGGGTGGGTAACCGTTCAGCCGTTGGAGCAGAGAAGATCGGACTGGTGCTGGAGACAGAAGAGCAGCACAGCAGGGAGGAGCATCTGCGCGTTGTGCGGACAAAGCCGGAGAAAAGCCAGGAGGCGCGCCAGGGGAACACGCAGCTGGAGCTGGAAGTAACAGATTCCTTTTCTGGAATAGCGGAAGTGGAATGGCAGGTGGGAACCGGAAGAGGGAGAGTGGAAATCAGCGCCTCAGGCGGAGTTTCCGGGGACGGCGCGGAGGAATGGGAGGTAACCGGGCTGGAGGCGAATCTGGTTACGGGCCTTCACAGAAGCTGGCCTCTGGATGCGGCGGATAAGGTTTTCGTATGCGTCAGGATGACCGATCGGGCAGGCAACAGTTCGGAATTGACGGAAATTATTGATGCGGTGCAGGAGACAGCTGCGGAGGGGGATGAGACCGATATGACGAAAAGCAGTCTGAAAGCTCTTCACGGAAAATATGTCAGAGAGACGGGTGCAGTCTGGATGACAGGGCAGACAGAAACAGCTTCCGCCGGGAAGACAACGCACATGCAGGTGATTCATAACGGGTTCTCCACAGAGCTGGAGCCGGGGACAGATTATCAGACAGTGATGAAGAACAGCGGGGAAAGTGGTGAAGACGGCGGCGAGGCATGTCGGTACGTCATTAACGCTGATGTCTTTGAGAAAGAGGGAATTTATCAGGTCAGGAGTTCTGTTGCTCCGGCAGTTTCTTTCGGCGTGGACTGTTCTGCGCCTGTTATCCTGCCGCTGATGACGGAGGAAGGAGAGGTATACCGGGGGATTTCCGGCAGGGCAGTCTTTCGGATTGCCGATAATTTTCTGCTGAAAAGGACAGAATTTTATCTGGACGGCCAGCCGGCGAAGGCAGAGGAAGAGAATGGGATCTGGCGTCTTTCTGTGACGTCCGGAGAAAAAGTCTGTCAGATTACGGTGCGGGCAGAGGATGAGGCGGGCAACAGGTCGGAGCTGATGGTAAAATGTTCTCCGGGTTCTCTCTGAAACAGAATGATAATACATAGATTTTCGGAAAATGGTCATACTTTTCATCAGGAAAGCGGATACAGGCCATCCGCTCCAGAAATCTGAAGGAGGAACGAGCATGTTTCGTTATTTGCCCATTAGACGGATTAACGCAAGAGAAGTTCTGGATTCCAGAGGCAATCCCACAGTCGAGGTCGAAGTGACGGTGGGCGAAGGGATCATAGGAATAGACGGATATACAGGCCGGGCCATAGTGCCCTCAGGAGCATCCACGGGAAAATTTGAGGCTGTGGAGCTGCGGGACGGAGAAAAAAAATACCACGGAATGGGTGTGCAGAAGGCTGTGGATCACGTCAACCAGGAGCTGGCGGAGGCGGTGCTGGGGGAAAATGCCCTGAACCAGTGCTATGTGGACCGGCTGCTGACAGAGGCTGACGGATCGGAGAATAAGAAAAATCTGGGGGCAAACGCGATTCTGGGCGTTTCCCTGGCAGTAGCCCGGGCCTGTGCCAAAGCACTCAGGCTTCCGCTGTATCAGTATCTGGGCGGCTGTCATACGAAACGCCTTCCCGTTCCTATGATGAATATACTGAACGGCGGAAAGCATGCGGATAACTCTGTGGATTTTCAGGAGTTTATGATTATGCCGGTGGGCGCCTGCTGTTTCCGGGAAGGACTTCGCATGTGCGCGGAAATCTACCACTCTCTGAAAGACATTCTCAGGGAGAAAGGGCTTTCCACAGCAGTAGGCGACGAAGGCGGTTTTGCTCCCGACATCCGTGATACCAGAGCAGCGCTGGAGCTGATTGTGGAAGCGGTGGAAAAAGGCGGCTACAGACCGGGGCAGGATGTGGGAATCGCCATGGATGCGGCGGCCAGCGAACTGTACAGCCCGGAGAAAAATATTTACTGTTTTCCGGGAGAGAGCGAAATGTCCGGAGGTCCCGTGCAGAGGGATACAAGGGAGATGGTGGAGTATTATAAGGAGCTGATTCGGGATTTTCCCATTCTCTCTATTGAGGACGGACTGCAGGAGGACGACTGGGAAGGCTGGAAGGTCCTTACTGCGGAGCTCGGCGGCAGCGTTCAGCTGGTGGGAGACGATCTGTTCGTAACCAATGTGCGCCGCCTGCGCTGTGGTATTGAGTTGTCAGTGGCCAATGCGATTCTGGTGAAGGTCAATCAGATCGGGACACTCAGCGAGGCACTGGATGCGGTGGAGACGGCGCACAAAGCCGGCTACCGGGCTGTCATTTCCCATCGCTCCGGAGAGACAGAGGATGCCTTTATCGCGGATCTGGCCGTGGCCACCGGAGCCGGACAGATCAAGGCGGGAGCTCCCTGCCGGAGTGACCGGAATGCAAAATATAATCAGCTTTTGCGGGCGGAAGAGTATCTGGGAAGCGCGGCAGTCTATGAAAATCCCTTTGTTTCCGGGAAAAAATCCGGATAAATTTCGGTAAAACACGGAGCATTATTGAAAGCCCGGCTATTCCGTGATAAAATTTATATAGTTTTGTCAGAGAAAGAATGGGCGGGTTACATGAGAAAAAGAAAAAACAGGGACAGAGGACGATGGGCAGCGCTGTTTAGAAGCTGCAGACTCAGGCTGGCTCTGCTGGCTGTGGTTGCTGTTTCTGAAGGCGCTGTAGCGGTTACTGTAGGCGCCGGCGGATTTCCGGATGAGGGAATCAGAGCGGGAGCCGGCAATGAGGTGGAGCAGACTGTTGCGGAATTAAAAATACCGCGCGGAAAAATACAGGAAAACAGTCGTCCGGAAGAAAACGGCACGGAAATAAGGATTGCAATGGTGGGAGATGTGATTCTCCATGAGGCTGTATATGAAAGCTGCTATGAAAACGGCAGCTATGATTTCAGCGGATTGTTTGCCAATATTTCCGGAGAACTTCAGCAGATGGATATTGCAGTTGCCAATCAGGAGACTATTCTGGGCGGGCAGGAACTTGGTATATCCGGATATCCGGAGTTTAACAGCCCCTATGAAGAAGCAGACGCTCTGGCTGAGGCAGGATTTAATGTGATTCTGAGCGCTACGAATCATGCGCTGGACGCAGGGGCAGATGGGGTGGACAATACTCTGGAATACTGGAAGGACAAATATCCTGAGACAGGCGTACTGGGAATTCAGAAAAGCGGCGCTTCTGAAAGAGACATCTATGTATATGAGAAGGACGGCTTCCGGGTGGCGATTCTGAATTATACCTATGGAACCAATATCAATGAATCACTCCTGGAGGAGCCGGGTACACAGTTTCTGGTGAATACGCTGGAAGAGGAAGCTGTGCGGGAGGATGTCCGGAAGGCGAAGGAACTGGCAGATTTTGTAATCGTATGTCCGCATTGGGGAACAGAAAATTCTGTTGAAATCAGCGAAGAACAAAAAGACTGGACTGAAATTTTTCTGAGCAGCGGGGTGGATCTGGTAATCGGAACTCATCCGCATGTGATTCAGAAAATGGAGACAGTCACCGATGGCCTGGGAAATGAGATGCTGGTATATTACTCGCTTGGAAATTGTGTCTCCAATCAGAAAGCTGCGATGAATGCCGTAGGAGCCATGGCGGAGGTGACGATCCGGAAGGATGACAGCGGTGTGCATGTGGACGAAGCTTCGGTGAAACCTCTGGTAACGCATAAAGCTCCGGATGGAAGTTTTACAGCTTATTTTCTGGATGAGTATACCGAGAAGCTGGCTGAAGAGAATACAATTCGCACTACAGATGAAAGTTTTTCTCTGGCATATTGCCGGCAGCTCTGGAACAGAGTTTTCGAAGAGCCTGACGGAGAGGCAGCTCCGACGGAAAAGAATGGAGTACTTTTCGCAGATCAGGCATAGATTCCGGAAAGTTTAAAATGCCTTTGGAGGAATTTTTAGAAAAACCTTTTTGGGTGTTGAAATCTGTACGTTCCTGTGATAAAATATATCCCAGTTGACCGCGGGAGGTGGAAAAATGGCAGTTATCCGTACGATTTTGACATTGTTATTTTTAATAGATTGCGTGGCTCTGATTATTATCGTGCTGATGCAGCAGGGAAAATCTCAGGGACTGGGAGCATTGGCCGGTGAGATGTCTGAGACTTACTGGGGCAGAAACAAGGGACGTTCTGCGGAAGGTAATCTGAAGAAGGCTACGAGAATCATGGCCATTGTATTTATTGTACTGGCTGTAGTGCTGAACATGAAATTTTAGTCGGACGGGCTGTTGCAGAATTCCCTGCAGCAGCCTTTTTCTATGAGGAAGAGAAGTGAAGAAAACAGTATTAAAAAATAAAAAGAAAATGATATATGATATGATTTCCTCCAGGGAATACGTGCCCATGCGTGCCAGAGAAATGGCTGTGCTGCTGCAGATTCCCAAGGGCAGGAGAAAGGAACTGGAAGAAGTTCTGGGAGCTCTGAAGGAGGAGGGAAAGATCGAAGCCGACCGGCGCGGACGTTACCGCAGGTGCGGAAAGAAGAAAGAGAGCCGCAGGACGGTAACGGGGACTTTTCTGGGTCACGCAAAGGGGTTCGGATTCGTTTCCGATCCCGGGAAGCCGGGCGAGGATCTGTATATCCCTGAGGAGTATACGGGAAGCGCTTTCCACATGGACGAGGTGGAGGCGGAGCTTCTGCCGGGAGGCGGCGGAAAGCGGAGAGAGGGGCGGATTATACGGGTTTTGTCTCATGGGCTTCATGAGGTGGTGGGCACCTTCGAGCGCAGCGGCCATTTCGGCTTTGTGGTGCCGGATAATCCGAAGATTTCCCGGGATATTTTCGTGCCCGAGGAGCAGATTCAGGGCGCGCAGACAGGGCAGAAGGTCGTGGTACAGATCTCGGGCTACGGTGACAGGAGAAAGAGCCCGGAAGGAGCCGTGACGGAGATCCTGGGCTATGCAGGGGAAGCAGGCGTGGACGTGCTGTCCGTGGCCAGAGGCCGGGCGCTGCCCATGGTATTTCCGGAAAAGGTGCTGCACCAGGCAGACCGCTGTCCGGAAGCGCTGATTCCCAATGATTTCAACGGCCGCCTGGATCTGAGAGGCTGGCAGATGGTAACCATCGACGGCGAGGACGCCAAGGATCTGGACGACGCGGTTTCTGTCACAAGGGAAGGAGAATATTTCCGCCTGGGTGTGCATATAGCTGATGTGAGCAATTATGTGCAGGCCGGAAGCGCTCTGGACAGGGAGGCCCTTCGGCGGGGCACTTCCGTATATCTGGTGGACCGGGTGATTCCCATGCTGCCGGAGCGGCTGTCGAACGGGATCTGTTCGCTGAATCAGGGGGAGGACAGGCTGGCTCTGTCCTGCATTATGACTGTGGACAGCGAGGGCCGGGTGACGGACAGCCGGATCGCGGAGACGGTGATCCGGGTGGACAGGCGCATGACCTACACGGCCGTCAACCGGATTCTGACAGAACAGGATCCGGCGCTTATGGAGGAATACGGGGAGCTGGTGCCCATGTTTTTCCTGATGAAAGAGCTGTCAGAGCTTCTGCGGAGAAACAGGAGCCGCCGGGGTGCCATTGACTTTGAATTTCCGGAGAGCAAAATTTACCTGAACAAGGCGGGCAGGCCGGTGGACGTCCGGCCCTATGAACAGAATGTGGCCACCCGGCTGATCGAGGATTTTATGCTGCTGGCCAACGAGACAGTGGCAAGGACTTACTGCCGCAGAGAGCTTCCGTTTCTCTACCGGACTCACGAGAATCCGGATATGGAAAAGATGGAAGGCGTGCTGTCTTTTATCCGGCGTCAGGGCATAAGAGTGGAAAAGGCTGCCGAAGAAATCACGCCTGGCGAGATCCAGAAGATTCTGCAGCAGATTGCGGGAACCCCGCAGGAGCCGCTGATCAGCCGCCTGCTGCTGCGGTCTATGAAGCAGGCCCGCTATACGACGGGATGCAGCGGCCACTTCGGGCTGGCCGCCCGGTACTACTGCCATTTCACATCGCCCATCCGCCGCTATCCTGATCTGCAGATTCACCGGATTATCAAGGATGATCTGCGGGGCCGGATGACGGAGGAAAAAATCGCATGGTACGCTTCCCGCCTGGAAGGGGTGGCGGAACAGTCCTCGGCGGCCGAGCGGAGAGCGGAAGAGGCCGAGCGGGAAACGGATAAGATGAAGATGGCCGAATATATGCTTTATCATATCGGTGAGATATACGACGGCGTGATTTCCGGCGTTACCGGCTGGGGCTTCTATGTGGAGCTGCCTAACACCATAGAGGGCCTGGTGCATGTGAGCTCACTGGAAGGCGATTACTATATTTTTGACGAAGAGAATTACCGGCTGACCGGCGAGATTACCAGAAGAGAATATTCGCTGGGGCAGAAGGTGCGCGTCCGGGTGGCCGGGGCAGATGTGGAAAACAGAACCGTTGACTTTGTTTTGGCAGGAGAGAAAAAGGATGAGTAAGGAAAAGGACAGCCGTCTGATTGCCAACAATAAAAAGGCGTATCATGATTATTTTATTGAGGAAAAATATGAAGCGGGCATAGAGCTTCACGGAACGGAGGTGAAGTCTCTCCGCATGGGGAAATGTTCCATTAAGGAAGCTTTTGTCCGCATTGAAAAGGGCGAGGTCTATATTTACGGGATGCATATCAGCCCTTATGAAAAGGGAAATATTTTCAATAAAGATCCCCTGCGGGTGAAGAAGCTGCTGTTGCACCGAACCGAGATCCGTAAGCTCCAGGGAAAGATAGCGGAAAAGGGCTATACGCTGGTTCCGCTTCAGGTGTATTTTAAAAAATCCCTGATTAAGGTGGAGATTGGCCTGGCACGGGGCAAGAAGCTCTACGACAAGCGCCAGGATATCGCCAAGAAGGATCAGCGCCGGGAGGCGGAGCGGGATTTCAAGGTAAAGAATCTGTATTAAGAAGGATCTGGACAGGCAGAATCTGTATGGAGCGGGCTTGACGGCCCGCGGCAGATATGTTATAGTTCAGACAGAACAGAACTTCGGGCTTGTACTGGTTTCGACGGGGGTTTTGAAGTTCGGGAAGCCATCCGCGGACTCCGGGACCGCGCACCAACCTGGAACTTAAAATTAAACGCAGATAACGAAGATTACGCGTTAGCTGCTGCTTAAGCAGCTTGTCGGCCCCGCAGTTCCCGCGCTGCGGAATCCGGCATCAAATAAGGCGGGGCACTTTTCCTCCTAAGCTTTGCGGAGGAAAAAGATTTTATGAAGCTACTGAAGTCAGGAGCCTGTCATCCGGCGCCTGACGGAGGGAATGTCAGAAGAATGACTGTGATGGGAGATGCCTGAATGGATAGGCTTTCGGACGCGGGTTCGATTCCCGCCAGGTCCACCAAAAGTACCTTACTCGAACTATTATGGCTAAAAAAATTTGAGCCGTTCGAGTAAGTTGACATATTCGTGGAATTATTTATGGTATAAAGACCACATCCAAAGATTTTCTGGATGTGGTCTTTTGCTATGTCTATATAATAGCTCAGCTTGCTTGAGCAATCCTGTGCTAATCTATTAATTCGTATAATATCATCTTTAACCGGTTCAAGAATCTGGTCGAAAGGTGGCTTAAATTCTGCATCTACCTTAAATTCCATATCTGCGTCGTTACTAATATAGAACTTCTCGAATATTGCTTGATTCATCAGCTTTTTAATTGTGTCACTGGCGTTTTTATATGCCTCACCGCAATTCTCTACAATATCTAGTGCTCTCTTAAGATTTTCGGTTATTTGCTCAAAGGTGGTATCGTGCATTTTGATTTCATGCTCAATGCTTGCCAATTCTTTTGCAATTTTCTGCTGTTCGGATTTAAGAAGGTCTAATGGAATCGCATCGCAGTAATGAGCTTCAAGAAGTTTTTTTCGCTTGTTTTCAAGCTTGGCTTTTTCGCCTTTAAGTCCATCCAGCTCAGCATCATATTTTGCTCTTTCTGTGGAGATTATTTCTTGTATGCAAGATTCCAGCAGAATTCGGACTTCCGGTGGAAGCTGGTATGCTTCATAGATTTTTTCAATCTCTTTCTCTACAACATCTATCAGAACAGCCTTTGTTGTGCAATCTTTTCTCCGTTTACTATGATGCCCACTGCATACAAAATATGGATATATAGTGCCATCCTTTTTCTTTTCATTGCTCACCATCATTCGTTCGCCACAGTATGCGCAGAAAATGCTACCTTTTAGAAAATGGGGATGTTTAAGATTGCGAGTGCCGTTAATCCTCGATGCAAGTATCGCTTGAACTTTGTCCCAAGTTTCAGTATCTACAAGCGCTTCAAAGAAGCACCGCAATTTTGATACAATGGGTATCAAGGTTGCGGTGCTTTCTTTTTGCCCAAAAGCCCTGATTTCAAGGGGTTTCTGGCTTTTATCGGCCCCAGCCGCCACCAGATAGATAAGGTATAATAAATTGCGCAAATTGAAAATAGCAGAAAAAGTAGACACGGCTTGCCGGTCTCTGGTAGAATGACGTTGCTACACACATTCTGAAAGGAGACGACAAACCATGTCCAACAACATTGTACAATTCAACGAGGAAATAATCAAGGGGCAAATCAAGGAATTGGTCCGTGGCAGCGTGGAGGAAACCCTGAACGAGCTCCTGGAAGCCGAAGCCCAGAAGCTGACCCAGGCTGCCCGGTATGAGCGCAGCGAGGCCCGTCAGGGTTATCGAAGCGGCCACTATGACCGAAAGCTGACTACCACCTCCGGGGACGTGACCCTTCATGTGCCCCGGCTGAAAGGTATTTCCTTCGAGACAGCCATCATCGAGCGTTACCGCCGCCGGGAGAGCAGTGTGGAAGAAGCCCTCATCGAGATGTACCTGGCCGGTGTATCTGTCCGCCGGGTAGAGGACATCACCGAGGCCCTCTGGGGCAGCAAGGTGTCCGCTTCTACCATCAGCGAACTGAACAAGAAAGCCTATGTCAATATCGAAGCCTGGAGGAACCGACCGCTTCAGGGCGGCAAGTACCCTTATGTGTATGTGGACGGGATCTACCTCAAGCGAAACTGGGGCGGAGAATACGAAAATGTGGCCGTTCTTGTGGCGATTGCCGTGAATGAGGATGGATATCGCGAAGTTTTGGGCGCTGCCGAAGGGATGAAAGAGGATAAAGCCAGTTGGGTCAGCTTTTTCCAGTGGCTCCGGAAAAGAGGGCTGGATGGAGTAAAGCTCATTGTGGGAGACAAGTGTATGGGGATGCTGGAGGCTGTGGAAGAAGTATTTCCGGAGGCCAAGTATCAACGGTGTACTGTCCATTTCTACCGGAATGTATTCTCTGTGGTACCCAAATCCAAGGTGAAGAATGTGGCAAAAATGCTCAAGGCGATCCATGCCCAAGAGAGCAAGAAAGCGGCCAGAGACAAGGCGAAAGCGGTGATTGCGGAACTGAGGGCCATGAAGCTGCCGGAGGCGGCAAAGAAGGTGGAGGCCGGAATTGAGGAAACCCTTACCTATTGTGACTTTCCCAGTGAGCACTGGACGAAGATCCGAACCAACAATGTGATAGAACGACTGAACCGGGAGATCCGCCGCCGCACCCGGGTGGTAGGCGCTTTTCCGGACGGCAACTCTGCCCTGATGTTGGTCTGTGCCCGGCTGCGCCATGTAGCCGGAACTCAGTGGGGCTGCAAGAAGTACATGAATATGAAACATCTGGAAGCCCTGGAGCAGGACCAGGCCGTGGGCTGATAGCAGTCAGGTCACAAAGCGTCAAGGGCAAGGCGAGCGGCGTACCGCCGCCCTTGACCCTTTGCGCCCTGTCCGCTGGAAGGTAACCAAGGGGCGTGAACCCGCCCCCTGAAATAAATTTCTGCCAGAGCCAAATCAAATTTGCGCATAACTCTTGACACTACCCCGCACGCCGTGCTATACTGAAAGCACCAAATCACGCCGCGTCTGCGCGCCGGTCGCGGGCCTTCCGCCCCGGGCGCGACGGCGTTTCAGGAAAGGGGCTTCAAACCATGGACTACACCAAAATGCGCCGGGCGGACCTCGCGATGCGCCGCGAGGCGGCCCTCGAAACGATCGACCGCTGCACCTTCGGCACGCTCGCGATGTGCGCGCCCGACGGCACGCCGTACGCCGTCGCCCTGAACCTCGTGCGCGACGGCGACCGCCTGTACTACCACGCCGCCACCGAGGGCCTCAAGGCCGAGCTGCTCCGGCAGAACCCGAAGGTCTGCGCGCTCTTCGTGGACGGCGCCGCGGTCGAC
>DVJR01000190.1 GCA_018716575.1 Candidatus Scatomonas merdavium
GAAGAGCTTTCCGGGTGTCTGTTTGATGGCTGATACTTTCATGGTTACTTTGACCTTCCCTTTCAAAATATAGTCTGTAGATTTCGTCCAGATCGCCGCCCTTCTGACGAAGCTGAAGAATGGTACAGCCGCTGCTTCCCAGAAATTCCGTCAGCTTTTTCCTGATATCTGAGGAAGAGTCGATAATCAGAACGTTTTCTTCCTGTGCTATCGTCCGTACCTCCGGATAGTCCCGTATAGTCCGGATGGTTTCTTCACTGCAGGGAGAGATGGCAAGCTCCAGCAGAAAATGGTCTTTTTTCTGAATCTGTTTTCCCAGCTCCCGGATTTTTCCGCAGGCCGCCAGGCGGCCGTCTACAAAGATGCCGACCCGGTCGCAGATCTGCTGAATCTGATAGAGCTGGTGAGAAGAAATCAGAAGAGTTCTGCCATCCTCCCGGGAAAGCTGCAGCATAAGCTGCAGCAGCTCCCGCATGCCTTCCGGGTCGATGCCCAGGGTAGGCTCGTCCATGATGATAATCTGAGGATCCTTCATCAGCACATCGGCGATTCCCAGACGCTGCTTCATGCCTTTGGAGTAGGTTCGGGTCCGCTGGTCGGCGGCATCGGTCATGCCGACACGTGCCAGCAACGCTTCTGCACGCGTTTCCGCTTCATTGCTGCAAAGACCATTGAGCTTCCCTGTAAAAAGAAGGTTCTGCCGTCCGGTCATATCGGGATAAAAGCCAACATTGTCTGGCAGATAGCCGACGGCCCGCTTGATTTTTACAGCTTCTCGGGTGCAGTTAAGACCCAGAATGGCAGCATTGCCTGAGGTGGGCTCTGTCAGGCCCAGAAGCATCAGAATGGTTGTGGTCTTTCCGGCTCCGTTTGGCCCCAGCAGGCCGAAGATTTCTCCCTGTCGGATCTGCAGATTCAGGCTGTTTACGGCAGTTTTGCTGCCGTATTTTTTTGTGAGATTTTTCGTCTGAATGATGGCCTGTTCCATGGCGTTACCTTCTTCCGTATTTTTTGAAGATATACCGCAAAGCGACGATCAGCGCGGCGATAATGACCACAGCGACAATGCCCCAGGCGGTCTGGGTTTTGACAGAGATCCGAAATTCCGCGTCAGAAGATACCTGATCGTTGCCAACAGTGAGGGTGGATACGTAGTCTCCGGTGATAGCGTCTGAGGACGGGGTGAGATAGGCGGTTACTTCGGTGGTGGCCCCGGCCTCCAGAGTGTCTATGGAAGACTCATCAAAGGTTACTTCCCAATCGGTGGGAAGGCTGCTGGAAAGCTCCAGGTCTGTCAGATCCACGTTCCCTGTATTTGTGATGCTGAGAGTAATGCTTGTTTCGGAACCCGCGTAAGCATCTGCATTCAGATTGCCGGCCGGAGTGGATAAGGATACGCCGTAGGTTCCGGTGATTTCCACAATCAGATCTGTGGTCAGAGATTCATTGGCGGAGGTCGCGGTGCAGGAAATGGTGTATTCGCCCTGCTCGACATTTTCCGGCGGCGTAACAGTAACCGTAAGCCCCTCGCTGGATTCCGCGTCCACGGTAACGCTGGCTACCTGGCTGCCGTCTTCGCTGGAGGAGGGCGTGTAAGAAACACTCCAGCCGCTGGGAGCGGAAGAAGAAAGACTGTAGGACTGCTCTGTTCCCCGGTTGTTAATCAGAGTTGTGTCAAAGGAGAAGGTGGTTCCTGTAGAACCTTGTTGTTCCGCGTATTCGGAAGTAAAATTTCCCTGTCCGGCGGCTTCAGAGCTTACAATGATTTCCAGATTAAGCGTATCCTCCACACCGCTGCCTGCATCAGCCTTTAAAGCAACAGCATATGTGCCGTCAGCCGCATCATCAGGTATGGACAGGTCAAAAGAGGCAGCTGAAGAGTCTGCAGTGCTGTCAGAAGAAGAGACAGCATTGCCGTCTATATGTATTTTGCTGATAGTCCGATCACTGCCGGTAAAGGTTCCTTCCCAGCCTTCGGGAATGGAAACTGCTGACAGGGAAGCGTCATAGGACTCTCCTGTCATACTGGTGAAATCCAGATCAAAGCTTACAGTATCTCCGGCTTTGGCCGTGACGCCCGGATATGAGGTGCTCATGTCCAGTCCTGCAGCGGCCTGGACGGATGAGGCTCCGGACAGTATGGAGATCCCCAGTATCAGCGCCGCCAGAAACAGAATGGCAACGCTCTGTTTTTTACTTTTTTCTTTCTGCATGTTCAGAACTCCTTTTCCTTTTGATGTCCCCCTCTGATGAATATGCTTTTCCGCGGTCAGCAAACGGATTAATAAGCCTGCAGGGCTTCATGCTCCTGCGGCATTGCCGTATGATTATTGTAAAAAAAGGGCGTGAAAGAAATGTGATTTGTTTGTGAAATATGTTTGAAATTTGTTGAAAAGAGAGAAAAAACAGAGAAATTATGAGCAATATTTGGGAGTTTTGAAAATGTTCATCAAAGAAGCGGCAGAAAGAATTATAAAAAAGGGGATATTTCAGAGCAGAACATCTATTCCGCTGAAATATCCCTGTTACCATGCTGAGAAAAAAGATGGTTTCATTACCTGTGCGTTGCAAGGAGCTTGTTGATTTTTGCCGTGGTATCACGTACCTTGTCCACGGAAACATCATGATTCAGTGTGTCAATGATGCTGGCAAGATATTTGCCCATTTCCGCCGGCTCATACCAGGGTCGGGCGATCAGCTCCGGCGTGCGATAGGTAAGATCTGTGGTAATGACTTTGGCAATATAGCCTTTTTCGTAATATTCGTCGAATTTTGCCAGTCCATCGGTAAACAGGCCGAAAGTAGTACATACGAATACATCTCTGGCGCCGCGTTCTTTTACCTGCTTGGCCACGTCCAGCATGCTTTCTCCGGAGGAAATCATATCATCGATAATGACGACATCTTTTCCGGCTACGGAATCACCCAGAAATTCATGAGCCACAATGGGGTTCTTGCCGTTGATCATGATGGAATAATCTCTCCGCTTGTAGAACATACCCATGTCCACGCCCAGAATATTGGAGAAATATACAGCGCGGGACATCGCTCCTTCGTCAGGGCTTATGATCATAAGATGATCATTGTCTATTTTTAAATCCGGGACGCATTTCAGCAGTGCCTTCAGAAACTGATAGGTAGGAAAGAAATTGTCCAGGCTGTGCAGCGGGATGGCGTTCATCACCCGCGGATCATGAGCGTCGAAAGTAAGTATGTTGGAAACGCCCATGCGTACCAGCTCCTGCAGAGCCAGCGCGCAGTCCAGGGATTCCCTGGCGGTTCGTTTATGCTGGCGGCTTTCATAAAGAAAAGGCATGATTACGTTGATCCGGTGCGCTTTTCCGATATTGGCCGAAATAATGCGCTTCAGATTCTGGTAATGGTCGTCCGGGGACATGTGGTTTTTGTGACCGCAAACTGTATAAGTAATACTGTAATTGCATACGTCAACCAGCAGAAACAGATCCATGCCTCGCACGGATTCCATCAACTGTCCCTTGGATTCACCGGTGCCAAAACGGGGGCATTTGCAGCCGATAAGGAAAGAATCGGCAGAGTAGCCGAACAATCCTTCTTTTTCCGGGTTATTGGCCACCAGATCCCGGCGGAATTCCACCAGGTACTGATCGATGGTGTGTGCCAGGTCCTCGCATCCTGGAAGCGCACAGATTTTTAAGGGTGCAACGGGAACCGAATGCACCAGATAGTCCAAATTTGCCATGGGAGCCTCCCTGTTTTCTGCTGTGTATTTTAAATTCTTAATTGCTGATACCGCGGACAGCATCTGTATTGCCGCGGAATATGAATTGCCGGAGATATGAAAATATATCCGGCTGATTTTATTTATATCATGTATAAAATGCCCTGTCAATGCTTGCTTTTTGGGAATCAACTTGATATGATAGGGTGGATGAAAGGGAGAGCAGTATGAAGAAGAACAGACATATCGTCCGGGCCGTCCGGAAGGGCAGTATTGCCGAAGAACTGCAGATAGAGCCGGGCGATGAGATTGTCAGAATCAATGGAGAAGAAGTAGAAGATATATTTGACTACCAATATCTGATACAGGATGAATACGTGGAGGTGCTTCTGCGTAAAGCTTCGGGCGAGGAATGGCTGCTGGAAGTTGAGAAAGAGGAGACGGAGGATCTGGGAGCTGTTTTTGAAAACGGTCTGATGGATGAGTACCGTTCCTGCCGGAATCGCTGTATCTTCTGTTTTATTGATCAGATGCCTCCCGGCATGAGAGAAACTCTCTATTTTAAGGATGACGATTCCCGTCTTTCCTTTCTTCAGGGCAATTACGTGACGCTGACCAATATGAGCGATCATGATGTTGACCGGATCATCCGGTATCACCTTTCGCCTATCAACATATCCTTTCATACTACCAACCCGGAGCTTCGATGCAGAATGCTGAACAACCGTTTTGCCGGCGGATTTGCGGAGAAAGTGCGGCGTTTCAGGGATGCCGGTGTGGAGATGAACGGGCAGATCGTGCTCTGCCGGGGAATCAATGACGGAGAAGAGCTGGAGAAGAGCCTTGGAGATCTGACAGAATATTTTCCGGCCCTTCGGAGTGTGTCGGTGGTTCCGGTGGGGCTGACCCGGTACAGAGATGGCCTGTATCCGCTGGAGCCTTTTGACAGAGATGATGCCAGGACGGTGCTGTCCCAGATACATCGCTGGCAGAAGAGAATGTACGAACAGACGGGCAGCCATTTCGTCCACGCTTCGGATGAATGGTATCTGCTGGCGGAGGAACCGCTGCCGGAGGCGGAGAAGTATGACGGCTACCTTCAGCTGGAAAATGGTGTCGGAATGCTGCGCCTTCTGGAAGAAGAGGTAAAGGAAGAACTGCAGAAGCGAACGGGTGATGAAAAAGAGAGGAAGGTATCAATAGCTACCGGAAGGTTGGCGGCACCTTTTATAAGACAGCTGGCCGATTGGCTGCGGAGTAAATATCCGGGCCTCCGGGCAGAGGTGTTTCCGATCGTCAATGAATTCTTTGGCGAACGGATTACGGTTTCCGGGCTGGTGACAGGGAGAGATCTGATCCGGCAGCTTAGAGGCAAGAAGCTGGGAGAGAGGCTTCTGATACCCTGCAATATGCTGCGGGACGGCGAGAACGTTTTCCTGGACGATGTATCTGTGGAGGATGTGGAGCGGGAGCTTCAGGTGCCGGTGCAGGTGACCGACGCCGGAGGAAAAGATTTCTGTATGGCCGTATTGGAAGAAAATGCGGTTTTGACACATAAAAGGAGACAAATGTATGAGCAAACCGATTGTTGCGATTGTGGGAAGGCCAAATGTGGGAAAGTCCACTCTGTTTAACGCTTTGGCGGGAGAGAATATCTCTATAGTTAAAGATACGCCGGGAGTAACACGGGACCGTATTTATGCGGATGTGTCCTGGCTGAACTACAATTTTACACTGATTGATACCGGCGGTATTGAGCCGGAGAGCAGTGATGTGATTTTAAGTCAGATGCGGGAGCAGGCACTGATTGCCATGGATACTGCTGATGTGATTATTTTTCTGACAGATGTGCGTCAGGGATTGGTAGATGCGGATGCCAAGGTGGCTGATATGCTTCGGCGCAGCAACAAGCCCGTCATATTGGCGGTGAATAAGGTGGACCGCTTTGAAAAGCAGATGCTGGATGTCTATGAATTTTATAATCTGGGCATTGGAGAGCCGGTACCGATTTCTGCGGAGGGAAAGCAGGGACTGGGCGATCTTCTGGATCGGGTAGCTTCTTATTTTAAAGAGTGGAATACCGGCGGCGAGGAAGATGAAATCCCCAGAATCGCCATTGTGGGAAAGCCCAATGTGGGAAAATCTTCTATTATAAATAAGCTGCTGGGCCAGAACAGGGTAATCGTGTCCGACGTGGCGGGAACAACCCGGGATGCTATTGACACTACTGTGCGCTGGAACGGAAAGGATTATATTTTTATCGATACTGCCGGACTAAGGCGAAAGAGCAAAATAAAGGAAGAGCTGGAGCGGTACAGCATTATACGGACAGTTACGGCAGTGGAGCGGGCCGATGTGGTGATTGTAGTGATTGATGCGCTGGAGGGCGTGACCGAGCAGGATGCCAAGATTGCCGGGATTGCCCATGACCGTGGCAAGGGTATCATTGTCGCCATTAACAAGTGGGATGCGGTTGAAAAAAACGACAGGACGGTCAATGAATTTTCCGGAAAGGTGAGAAATGTGCTGTCTTTCATGCCGTATGCTGAGATTCAGTTTGTTTCGGCTGTAACAGGACAGCGGCTGCCCAGGCTTTTTGAGATGATTGACATGGTTCTGGAAAATCAGACTCTGCGGGTTGCCACAGGCGTTTTGAACGAAATTCTGACAGAAGCCGTAGCTTTGCAGCAGCCGCCATCGGATAAAGGCAGGAGACTGAAAATCTACTATATGACAGAGGTTGCGGTTAAGCCGCCTACCTTTGTGATTTTTGTCAATGATAAAAAACTGATGCATTTTTCCTATCTGCGTTATCTGGAAAATCGCATTCGGGAGGCCTTCGGATTCCGGGGGACGGCGCTGAAATTCATTGTGAGAGAAAGAAGAGAGAAGGAACAATGACATGGAACGTATCATCTGTCTGATTATCGGATATGCCTTCGGGCTGTTCCAGACTTCGTATATTTATGGAAAGGCCAGAGGAATTGATATCCGGACCAAAGGAAGCGGAAACGCGGGAACTACTAACGCTCTCCGGACGCTGGGAAGAAAAGCAGGCCTGATTACCCTGGCCGGGGATATTCTGAAATGTCTGGCGGCAGTGCTTGTGACATGGCTTATTTTTCACCGGACCCATCCGGATATTATGAAGCTGCTTGGAATCTATACCTCTGCCGGCGTAATACTCGGCCATGATTATCCTTTTTATATGGGGTTCCGGGGAGGAAAGGGAATTGCCGCTACCGCTGGTATGATTATCGCGTTTCTGGACTGGCATTTGATTATTGTGGGAATTATCTGCTTTTTTGTGAGCTTTTTTGCCACTCATTATGTATCGCTGGGTTCACTGGCGCTTTCGGCGGGCTTTTTTATCGGCGTGGTGATATCGGGCCAGCTGGGAGTCTATGGGATGTCTCAGATGGCGCGGAATGAACTGTATATCATTGTGGGAATTCTGACAGCCATGACTTTTATCAAGCACAGGGGGAATATTGTCCGTCTGTTCCACGGCACAGAACGGAAGACGTATCTCGGGAAAAAACATAAATCGGATCAGTAAAAGGAGGGCATTATGGCAAAGATAGGCGTAATCGGTTCCGGAAGCTGGGGAACAGCCCTGGCCTGGCTGCTTCGCAATAACAGGCACGATATTACACTCTGGTCGTATCTTCCGGAGGAAACTGAGATGTTTCAGAAGCATCACCAGAATACGGATAAGCTGCCGGGTGTAATTCTGGCGGAGGATGTGGAATTCACCTGTGATCTGGAACACAGCGTCAAAGGGAAGGATCTGCTGGTGCTGGCGGTTCCGTCTCCGGCAGTGCGCAGCACATCGGCGAATATGAAGCCGTTTGTAAGCGCAGGGCAGATCGTTGTGGATGTGGCCAAAGGAATTGAAGAGAGTACGCTGATGACGATGACGGATATAATAGAGCAGGAGATTCCTCAGGCAGAGGTGGCCGTCCTGTCGGGGCCCAGCCATGCGGAAGAAGTGGGCCGGGGACTGCCGACGACTATTGTTGCCGGCGCCCACAGGAAAGAGACGGCGGAACGGATACAGGAGCTGTTTATGAGTCCGGTGTTCCGGGTATATACCAGTTCGGATATGCTGGGTATTGAGATCGGCGCGGCGCTGAAAAATGTCATCGCACTGGCGGCCGGAATTGCGGATGGTCTGGGATATGGGGACAATACGAAGGCGGCACTGATTACCAGGGGAATTGCGGAGATTTCCAGGCTGGGAACAGCAATGGGAGCCAATCCGCATACATTTTTCGGCCTTTCTGGTATTGGGGATCTGGTTGTGACCTGTGCCAGCATTCACAGCAGGAACCGGAAAGCAGGATATCTGATCGGCCAGGGTCTTGCCATGCAGGAAGCCATGGATGAAGTACACATGGTGGTAGAGGGTGTGTATTCTGCCCGGGCCGGCCTGAAGCTGGCGGAAAAATACGGAATTGAGATGCCGATCATTACGGTGGTCAATCAGGTGCTGTTTGATGGAAAGCCGGCGGCTGAGGGCGTCCGGGAACTGATGCAGCGAGTGAAAAAAGACGAACTGGAAGCGTGGTAACGCTTCCGGTCCGTCTTTTTTTCAAGGTTTGTTCCAGTCTGTTCCAAGCAGGTCCTCGGGAACGTGAGAGGTGTGCAGCTGTTCGTCCATGGCGGAGATTGTGTCCATTTCTGCGTCTGTCAGCGTGAAATCAAACAGATCCAGATTGCCGCGGATGCGGTCGGGATTTACAGATTTCGGAATTACGGAAATTCCCTGCTGCACCAGCCAGCGCAGTCCGGTCTGCGCGGCAGTTTTTTTGTATTTTGCGCCGATGGTCTTCAATACTTCTCTGTCGGCATAAGCGCCTCTGGCAAGAGGCGCATAGGCCTGGACAGCAATGCCATGAGAACGGCAGTACTGGAGAAGCGCCGTTCTGGCGCAGAGGGGATGATACTCGATCTGGTTGACGGCCGGAACGATATCAGAGATCCGGGATAGCTGTTCCAGATGAACAATTTCAAAATTGCTGACACCGATGGAACGGATTCTTCCGGAAGCTTTCAGCCTCTCCAGTTCTTTCCAGGTAGCGGCATAGCAGCCGGGTACGGGCCAGTGGATCAGATACAGGTCTACATAATCCAGACCGAGCCGGTCCAGACTCCGTTCGAAGGCTCCGGATACGTCTCCGATTCTTTGCGCGTTATTCCAGACCTTGGTGGTGATAAATAATTTATCTCGCGGGATGCCGCAGGCTGACAGAGCGGCTCCCACATCGCTTTCGTTCTTATAGGCGGATGCCGTATCAAACAGGCGGCAGCCTGCGCCGATGGCGGCAGCAACTGCCTGCGTTGCCTGTGCGCTTCCGGCGGTTTTGTACAGTCCCAGTCCGGCCAAAGGCATATGGTTGCCATCGTTCAGCTGTATATCAGGTATTGAAGCAGTCATAGTCGACAGCACCTCCAGATTTATTTTACTCTATTTTACCATATAAATTTAAATAATTATCTGCAAAAGTGTTAATTTTTATCTACGGCAGAAAGGAGAATCCAGGAGCCTGTCTTGTGAAGAAAATAACATACTTTCTGCTTGAAAAATGGAAGAAACCGGCAGGAAGAAAAAGGCAAAATTAGTATTTGACAGATCTTTCAAGATTGGGTTTGGTATTTGAAAAAATACATGAATTGTGCACAGAAGTTCGACAGCGTCTATTGATTTCGTTGGTTAAATGGTTTATAATAACGGTGATTGACAAAAGAATGTCATTTTCTTAGTTTGGGCAAAATGTCCCGGAAAAGGAGAGAAGTATGCATTTATTGAAGGATGAAAACGGCAATCCGATTCCTCATGGCAGCCATGATCATGGAGCCTGTCATGAGCATTCTCATGAGGGCTGCAGCCATGCTTCCGAATGCGGGGAATCCTGCAATACGGGTGAGAAGTGCAAGAATGAGACGGTTGCCCTGCTGACTTATATGCAGCAGCACAATGAGCAGCACGCTGCAGAGCTGGATCAGATGGCTGAGAATATTGAGAAGATGGGCCTGGCTGATGCGGCAAAGCAGATCAGAGAGAGCGTAGCTGACTTCCAGAAAGGGAATATGCGGTTAAGTCTCGCGCTGACACTGGTAAAAGAACATTTGAAGGAGGCGTAAAGAATGTGTCTGGCGACTGTATATAAAGAAAGCGACAACACTGTGATCTGCAGAAATGTATCGCGGATTGATGTGGAAGGAGAGACTGTAGTTATCCGTGACATCATGGGAGAGGAAACCCGTGTGGAGGGGAAAATACTTATGGTGGATCTGGCAAACAGTGTTGTTAAACTGGTATGTGACTGAAACAGCCCTGCCTGCCTTCGGACAGGCAGGTTTTGAAAATCTGACAGGAGGTGCTGCCGATGGCACACGTAATAGCTGTCGCCGGTAAGGGCGGCGTTGGAAAAACAACTTTGACAGGACTTCTGATTCAGTATCTCTGCGAGAGCGGAAAGGGTCCGATTCTTGCGGTGGATGCGGATGCCAATTCGAATCTGAATGAGGTGCTGGGCGTAGAAGTGGAAAACACGCTGGGAGATATTCGTGAGGAAATTGCCCATGCAGAGATGGCGGCCAAGAATCCGATCCCTCCGGGTATGAGCAAGGCGGATTACGCAGAATATAAGTTCAATAACGCGCTGATTGAGGAAGATCAGTTTGATCTCCTTGTGATGGGAAGAACGCAGGGAAAGGGCTGCTATTGTTTTGTAAACGGTCTGCTTCAGGCAGAACTGCAGAAGCTGCAGAACAGCTATCCCTATATAGTAGTAGACAATGAGGCCGGCATGGAGCATATCAGCCGCGGAATACTGCCGGGCATGGACACGGCCATACTGGTCAGTGACTGCTCCAGAAGAGGTGTGCAGGCTGCGGGGCGCATTGCCGAACTGATTAAGGAATGCGACATGCATCCGAAACAGGTTGGACTGATTGTCAACCGTGCACCGGACGGAAAGCTGAATCCGGGTACGATGGAAGAAATAGAAAAAGAAGGCCTGAATCTTCTGGGCGTGGTGCCTCATGATGAGACGGTTTATGAATATGACTGTGACGGTAAGCCGACAGTTACGCTTCCGGCTGATTCCCCGGTGAGGGCAGCTATGAAGGATATTGTGGAAAAACTGGGGCTGTAAGCTGTCCCGAGCCGTGTATACGGCAGTGTGTGTAGAGTGGAATGGGTGCTTTTGATGTTTTTTATCCCCTCCCCCGGGAGGGGTAAAAAATAAAACATATTAACCCGCAGGGGGAGGATACCTGCGGAAGAAAAGAGGTAATAAAAAGTTAAGGAGGAATTTTGATGAGTGAATTCAAACTGACGACAGTCGAAGAGATGGAAGCGGCTACCAATCGACTGCTGGAAACCGGAGCCAAAGTTGGAGCGGACGCATGGCAGTTACGTGTAAAAAATCAGACCCCGCACTGTAAGTTTGGTGAGCAGGGTATCTGCTGCCGGATCTGTTCGATGGGTCCCTGCCGTATTACCCCGAAAGCACCGAGAGGAATCTGCGGATGTGACGCTCATGGCATTGTCGGAAGAAATTATCTGAAGTTTACGGCAGCCGGAGCGGCTACGCATTCCGATCATGGACGCGAGATCTGCCATACGCTGTATCATGCGAAACCGGAAGGTCCGTATAAGGTAAAAGATCCTGAGAAGCTGATCCGTATCGCGAAAGAGTGGGGCGTAGAAACCGAAGGGAAAGATATCTATGATCTGGCTCATGAAGTGGCGGTTATGGGACTTGGCGAGTACGGAAAAGTATTCGGCAACCAGAATTTCCTGAAGAGAGCTCCGGAGCATACGCAGGAAATCTGGCAGAGAGAAGAGATTGCTCCCCGTGCTATCGACCGGGAAGTATCCTGCTCTCTGCATATGAGCCATATGGGATGTTCTTCCAAGCCGGAAGCTCTGATCAGACAGTCTCTGCGTGCCGGTCTGTCCGACGGATGGGGCGGTTCCATGGCCGGAACCGAGTTCTCCGACGTTCTGTTCGGAACTCCGAAGCCTGTTGATACGGAAGCAAATCTGGGCGTTATGAACGCAGAGAATGTTAACATTGTTGTACATGGACACGATCCGTCACTGTCTGAAATGATCTGTGAATATGCAGATGATCCGGAGATGATCGCTTATGCAAAAGAAATGGGAGCGAAGGGCATCACCGTATCCGGTGTCTGCTGTACCTCCAATGAGGTGGCTATGCGCCGCGGTATCCCGATGGCAGGAAACTTCCTGCAGCAGGAGAACGTAGTGCTGACAGGCGCCTGCGAGGCAATCGTTGTGGACGTTCAGTGTATCTTCCCGGCATTAGGGCCCTTAAGCAAATGCTTCCATACGAAATTCGTGACGACCTCCCCCATCGCGCAGATGCCGGATTCCGAATTTATCCGTTTCAGCGCGGATACTGCAGCGGAGAACGCCAAGGCGATTGTAAAGATGGCCTGTGAAAACTTCAAGAACAGGAAGCCTGAGCTGGTACATATCCCGGATATCAAACAGAAAGCTACTGTTGGATATTCTGTGGAAGCAATTGTCAAAGTTCTGGACGGCGTTACCAACTCCCAGGTGGACGAGACAGGAACCACCAAGCCGCTGATCGAGTGCATTACCTCCGGCGTTATCCGCGGAGCTGTAGCTATGGTTGGATGCAACAATCCGAAGATCAGACCGGACTATGCACACATTGAACTGATGAAGAAACTGATCGCCAACGATATCATCATTATCGCTTCCGGATGTTCTGCTCAGGCTGCTGCCAAGGCCGGACTGATGGATAAGAGAGCAAAGGATCTCTGCGGCGCCGGACTGAAGAGAGTCTGCGAGCTGGCAGACATCCCGCCGGTACTGCATATGGGTTCCTGCGTAGATATCAGCCGTATGATGGTTCTGGCTGCAACGCTGGCAAAGGATTCCGGCCTGAACATTTCTCAGCTTCCGGTTGTAGGATGCGCTCCTGAATGGATGTCCGAGAAAGCCGTATCTATCGGAAACTATGTTGTGGCAACCGGAATTGACACCTTCCTGGGTGTAGATCCCTATGTATCCGGATCTGATCAGGTGGCAGGACTGCTGACGAATGGTATCAGAGATTGGGTAGAAGCGGCATATACCGTTGAAACGGATATTGAAAAACTGGTAGATCTGATGATTGCGAGAATCGAGGAGAAGAGAGAGGCAATCGGAATTTGAGAAAGGATGTTCTTGCAATATGAAAATTGCGGTAACTGGAAAAGGCGGGGTGGGCAAAACCACCTTTGCCGCCACACTGGCAAGACTGTATGCGGATGAAGGAAAGCATGTGCTGGCTGCGGACGTGGATCCCGACGCGAATCTGGGACTGGCTCTGGGCTTTTCGGAAAAAGAGCTGGAAGAGATCGTGCCGATTACGCAGATGCGCAAGCTGGTTGAAGAAAGAACAGGAGCAGGTCCCGGTAATCAGTTCTATAAAATCAACCCGAAGGTTGACGATATTCCGGACACCTATTCCCGAATCTGCAACGGTGTGAAGCTGCTGGTGCTGGGGACTGTAGATACGGCTAACAGCGGCTGTGTCTGCCCGGAACACGTTATGCTGAAGCGCATTATCAATCATCTGGTGTTGCGAAGCAACGATGTGGTGATTCTGGATATGGAAGCAGGACTGGAACACCTGGGAAGAGGAACCACAGAAGGTATGGATCAGTTTGTGGTGGTGATTGAACCGGGAGCCAGGAGTATTCAGACCTATAAGAATGTGAAGCGGCTGGCGGCAGGACTGGGTGTGAAAAAAGTCCGGGTTGTCGCAAATAAAGTCAGGAACGAGGAGGATGAGGAATTCGTCCGTTCCCGAATTCCGGCTGAAGATTTTCTTGGCTTCATCCATTACAATACGGAAGTAATGGATGCGGACCGCCAGGGAAAATCACCCTACGACTTCAGCGAGGAAGCTGTAAACGAAATCAGAAAAATCAAAGAAAAAATTGATAGTTCAGAGATCTGATTGGAGGTAAAAGAAGTGACATTATTTGATGTTGTATTTAGTGGAAATGATACCGTATACGGCCTGACCGAAGGCGCTATTAACGACGCCATCGCAAAGCACGGCGCCGATAAGGCAGTAGCTTTCCCGGGAACGGCATACAGCCTGCCCTGCTATTACGCAGTCACCGGCACCAAGGTGTCTACCCTGGGTGAACTGAAGGATGCCCTGGGTGTGGTAAAGACCCTGATGACCAGGGAAAAACGTCTGAATGACGCGTTCATGTCCGGTGTAGCTACCGCGCTGTGCGCCGAGTTCATTGAAGTTCTGAAATACATCGACGGGGCGCAGCCCTATGAGGAACCCTGCTACGGCCATCTGCCGGATGCTGTGATCCGTGAGCTGGGCGTGCCGCTGGTAACCGGCGACATCCCGGGCGTAGCTGTTATCCTGGGAGCGGCTCCCACCGCGCAGGAGGGCGTGGACCTGGTGAAGAGCTATCAGGCACAGGGTATCCTGGTAACGCTGGTAGGCGGCATCGTGGACCAGTGTGCGGAGCTGGGCTATAAGACCGGCGCCAACGTACGTGTGATCCCGCTGGGCAAGGACGTGACCAGCGTCATCCATGTAGTATCCGTAGCTATCCGTGCGGCCCTGATCTTCGGCAACATCCAGCCGGGCGACGCAGCGGGCCTGATGAAATACACCTTCGAGCGTGTGCCTGCATTCGTAAATGCTTTCGCGCCGCTGGATCCGGTGATCGTAGCCTGCGGAGCGGGCGCTATTGCCCTGGGCTTCCCGGTTATCACCAACGAGGAGACCTTCCGCGTGCCGAAGAGCCTGATCGTGCAGAAGGACGTATCCAAATTCAACGCGACTTCTCTGGAAGCCAGAGATATCAAGATCAAGATTACGAACATCGACATTCCGGTGGCATTCGCATCCGCATTCGAAGGCGAGATCATCCGGAAGGGCGATATGCAGGTAGAGTTCGACGGTTCCCGTGTGGACTGCGTAGAGCTGGTGCATATGAAAGACATGTCCGAGGTAGAGGACCACAAGATCGAGCTGATCGGACCGGACATCGACGAATTCGAAGTGGGCAGCAAGCACAGCATCGCCTATGTGGTAGAGGTAGCGGGCAAGAACATGCAGGCGGACTTCGAACCGGTATTCGAGCGGAAGTTCCACAGCTACTTAAACTGCATCGAGGGCGTGATGCATACCGGACAGCGTGACATGATCCGTATCCGTATCAGCAAGGACGCCTACAACGCGGGCTTCCGTGCAAAACACATCGGAGAAGTGCTGTATGCACAGGTGAAGAATGAGTTCGAGGCAGTCGTGGACCGCTGCCAGGTGAAGATTTACACGAATCCGGAGGACTGCACGAAGGTGCGTCATGAGATCGCCGTGCCGATCTTTGACAAGCGTGACGAGAGACTGGCTTCCATGACCGACGAGGCGGTGCCGGTATACTACAGCTGCATCATGTGCCAGGCATTCTCTCCGAGCCACGTATGCGTGGTAACGCCGGA
>DVJR01000191.1 GCA_018716575.1 Candidatus Scatomonas merdavium
CCTGGTATCGTTTCTGTTCGGCGGTATGAGCATTGTGTCCAGAGTAATCTACGCTCTGGTGGGCATCAGCGGCCTGTATCTGATCACATTCTACGGAAGGCTTTCCGATTACAGAGACTGACGGTCAGGCAGAAAGAGAATATAAATCGGATATTTGTGTATATGATCGAAATTACTGTGAATAGTAGTGCGGTCAGGGCGCAAATATCCGATTTTTTCGTGCGCTTTTTATTTGACAAACAAATTATTCAAGTGTAGAATGTAGACATTGAGGAACAGCGCAGGCTGTGACCCCGCCTGGGGGCATGTGTTACGGTGTGCCCTGTGGGTAGAAGAAAATGTTAATTGATTTTGACAGGAAAGCAGGTTTTTGTATGAAGCACAGAGTTTTATCTATTCTTGTGGACAATACTTCCGGCGTGCTGAGCCGTGTGGCCGGATTGTTCAGCCGCAGAGGCTATAATATCGACAGCCTTACGGTTGGAGTGACGGCTGATCCGAAATATTCCAGAATGACAGTGGTTGCCAGCGGGGACGATCAGGTGCTGGAACAGATTACCAAACAACTGGAGAAGCTTGTGGATGTGATTGATATCAAGGTTCTGCAGCCCTCGGAGAGCGTGAACAGAGAGCTGATCCTTGTGAAGATCAAGGCTGACGCGTCTGAACGTCAGAATGTTATCGCAGTTGCCGATATTTTCCGTGCCAAAATCGTAGATGTGGGAATGAATTCTCTGATCGTGGAGCTGACAGGTACCCAGAGCAAGCTGGACGCATTTCTGAGTCTGCTTCAGGGCTATGAGATTCTGGAGCTGGCCAGAACGGGTATTACCGGCCTGTCCAGGGGTATGGACGATGTCAGGTATCTGGACTGACAAAAGTTAATACAGTTGGCTAAGGGGCAGACGCCCTTTAACAAATATATTTCATAATGTGGAGGATACACAAATGGCAGCAAAGATTTTTTATCAGGAGGACTGCAACCTTTCACTGTTGGAAGGAAAAAAAATAGCCATCATCGGTTACGGCAGCCAGGGACACGCTCACGCACTGAACCTGAAGGATTCCGGCTGTGATGTTATTATCGGCCTTTACGAGGGCAGTAAGTCCTGGGCTAAAGCCGAGGCACAGGGATTCCAGGTTTATACCGCTGCGGAGGCAGCGAAGCAGGCTGATATCATCATGATTCTGATCAATGATGAGAAACAGGCGGCTATGTATAAAAAGGATATCGAGCCGAATCTGGAAGAGGGCAACATGCTGATGTTTGCGCATGGATTTGCCATTCATTTCGGACAGATTGTTCCGCCGGCATATGTGGATGTGACCATGGTTGCGCCCAAGGGACCTGGCCATACCGTAAGAAGCGAGTACGAAGCGGGCAAGGGTGTTCCCTGTCTGGTAGCTGTGGAGCAGGATTACACCGGAAAGGCGCAGGATATGGCTCTGGCCTATGCACTGGGTATCGGCGGCGCGCGCGCGGGCGTTCTGGAGACCACGTTCCGCACTGAGACCGAGACGGACCTGTTTGGTGAGCAGGCTGTTCTGTGCGGCGGCGTATGCGCTCTGATGCAGGCCGGATTCGAGACGCTGGTGGAAGCAGGCTATGATCCGAGAAACGCATACTTTGAGTGTATTCATGAGATGAAGCTGATCGTGGACCTGATCTATCAGTCGGGCTTTGCCGGCATGAGATATTCCATCTCCAATACGGCTGAGTACGGCGATTATATCACCGGACCGAAGATCATCACCGAGGATACCAGGAAGGCCATGAAGAAAATCCTGTCCGACATCCAGGACGGAACCTTTGCCAAGGACTTCCTGCTGGATATGTCCCCGGCAGGCGGTCAGGCTCACTTCCGCGCCATGAGAAGAAAAGCTGCGGAGCATCCGTCAGAGATCGTAGGCGAAGAAGTGCGTAAGCTGTACAGCTGGAGCGATGAAGACAAGCTGATCAATAACTGATACAGAGCCTGAAATAAACAGAGTCAAAAATCATCCCGGAAGCTCGAGAAACTCCCTCGCCGGAGCGAGCTCCCGGGATTCTTTTGTCCAGGCAAAGCCGATCTTACGGGCGGGGAAGCGGATACCCAATGGCACCTCCACCAGATTGCCGCTGTCCAGATCAGTCTGGACGAATTCGCGGATGACGCAAGCCGCCCCCATGCCGATCCGGGCAAATTCGATCAGCAGATCCATGGTGGAAATTTCCAGGATATTCCGAAGCTCGATGCCGTGCTCCCGGAAATAGTTGTTGATGAACTGACGGGTGATATTTTCCTCGTCCAGCATCATGAAGGTGGCCGTATGGAAGAGATCGCTGTCCTCCTCCCGGAGGGAGAGGTTGGATAGATAGGCTGCTGTGGCCACAAAGGTATCCTGGATGGATTGCAGGGGCTGGAATTCGCAGCCTTTCAGCGTATCGGGCTGCCCTACCAGTCCGATGTCGATTTTTTCTTCCTGCAGCAGCGCCAGAGTCCGGTAAGTGGACTGGCATGTAATGGTGATTTTTACATGAGGATGAAGCTGGATAAACCGCTGCAGATACGGCAGAAGCACATATTTGCACAGAGTTGTGCTGGCGCCGATGCGCAGGTGCGAGATCCCTAAGGCGTGTTTGCGCTCCAGGGACTGCTCCGCCGCTTCCAGAGAGGTGAAGGCCTCCCGGACATGACGGTACAGCAGTTCGCCGTCCTCAGTGAGCGTCACGCCCCGGGAGCCGCGACGGAAAAGAACGGTATTCAGCGTCTGTTCCAGCTTCTGAATGGCCTTGCTGACAGCCGGCTGGCTGATGAACAGCTCCCGGGACGCTTTCGAGATGTTGCCGCACCGGGCGGTGACATAGAAAATATGATATTGTGACAGATTCTGTTCCATGGCAGCCTCCATAAATTGCAGTTATAATAAATATTCTGAATATGTATTAGTATTATATCTCGGAATGTGGTAGAATAGCAAGCAGAAAGAAAGAAAGAAAATACCGGAGCGGCGCCGTCGGCTGCGGGGCCCGCACAGAAAGAGACATGAAAAGAATCATTACAGGAGGTAAGAGCCATGGGTATGACAATGACACAGAAAATTCTGGCTGCTGCTGCCGGACTGGATAAAGTAGAGGCCGGACAGCTCATTGAAGCAAAACTGGATCTGGTTCTGGGGAACGACATTACTTCCCCGGTGGCGATTCATGAAATGGAGAAATTTCAGAAGAAAGATGTCTTTGACAAGGATAAGATCGCGCTGGTTATGGATCATTTTATCCCCAACAAGGATATTAAATCGGCGGAGCACTGTAAATGTGTCCGGGAATTTGCCTGCGCGCACGATATTACCAATTATTTCGACGTGGGAGAGATGGGTATTGAGCATGCGCTCCTTCCGGAGAAGGGCCTGGTTGTGGCCGGCGACGTGGTGATCGGCGCGGATTCCCACACCTGTACCTACGGAGCCCTGGGAGCATTTTCCACTGGTGTGGGAAGCACGGATATGGCTGCCGGAATGGCTACGGGAAAGGCCTGGTTCAAGGTGCCGCCGGCCATTAAATTTAATCTGACGGGCCGCCTGCCCAAATGGGTCAGCGGCAAAGACGTGATCCTGCATATTATAGGCATGATCGGAGTAGACGGAGCTCTTTATAAATCCATGGAATTTACAGGGGATGGAGTCGCCAGCCTTTCTATGGACGACCGCTTCACTATCGCCAATATGGCGATCGAAGCAGGCGGAAAGAACGGGATATTCCCGGTAGATGAGAAGGCGGAAGCCTATATGAAAGAGCATTCCGCCCGGAGCTATAAAATCTACGAGGCGGATCCGGACGCCGTTTATGAGGAAGAGTATACGATCAACTTAAGCGAGCTGAAGCCGACGGTGGCTTTCCCGCATCTGCCGGAGAATACAAAGACTATCGATGAAATCACGGAGGATGTGAAGATCGATCAGTCTGTGATCGGTTCCTGTACCAACGGGCGCATGGATGATCTGCGCGCGGCTGCTGAGATTCTGAAGGGCAGAAAGGTGAAAAAAGGAGTCCGCTGTATTGTGATCCCGGCTACGCAGGCCATCTATCTGCAGGCTATGGAGGAGGGGCTTCTGAAGATCTTTATCGAAGCCGGAGCCGTGGTCAGCACGCCTACCTGCGGCCCCTGCCTGGGAGGATATATGGGTATTCTGGCTGCCGGAGAACGCTGCATTTCCACAACGAACCGAAACTTCGTAGGCCGGATGGGCCATGTGGATTCTGAAGTATATCTGGCCAGCCCTGCGGTGGCGGCGGCCAGCGCGGTAACCGGAAAAATCAGTTCGCCGGAAGAGCTGGAAGCGTAAGGAGGTAGAGAAGAATGCAGGCAAAAGGAAGAGTTTTTAAATACGGAGACAACGTAGATACCGATGTGATTATCCCGGCCCGCTATCTGAATTCCTCAGATCCGGTAGAGCTGGCTACACACTGTATGGAGGATATTGACAAGGATTTCGTAAAAAAAGTGCAGAAGGGCGACATTATCGTGGCTAATAAGAATTTCGGCTGCGGTTCTTCCAGAGAGCACGCGCCGATTGCGATCAAAGCAGCCGGTGTAAGCTGTGTGATCGCGGAGACCTTTGCGCGGATCTTCTACCGGAACTCCATTAACATCGGCCTTCCGATTATCGAGTGTCCGGAAGCGGCAAAGGATATCGAAGATGGAGACGAGGTGGAAATCGACTTTGACTCCGGCATGATCTACGACAGGACAAAGGGGACGGAATATAAAGGCCAGGCCTTCCCGGAATTCATGCAGAAAATTATCAAAGCAGAGGGATTGATTAATTACATCAATCAGCAGTGAGCAGAAAAGCAATTTTGAAGTGCAAACAGAGGGTGTCCCAAAAGGTCAATTGTGAGTGACATGGGCCACCAGATATAGAATAGTCCCGGGGATTATTACTATATCTGGTGGCCTCTCGCACTTCTAAATCACTTTTGTGACACCCTCTTATCACACTTTCAATCGGCCGTTTGCGGCAGCCTCTGCCGGTACCTCTGTATTTTGTATAATGCAGAGCTACTGCATAAAAATAAAATACAAAAGCACAAAGCAGACAATGCAAATGAGAAAAATACCCCAGACGGTGTTGCTTGCCGTCGCCTGTTTTTCGGCCTTCTGTTTCTCCTGAAGGGCCTGATCCAGTTGCTGTTCCAGGTGACCGATTCTGGCGGAAGCATCCTGAAGCTGCCGGGTCAGGTTCAGAATGGTTTCCTCATTCTGCGGGCCTGTCTGTGCTCCGGATCCTGTGCCGGTCCCCATGTCAGCCGGATCTGCCTTTGCACCGCAGTTCATGCAGAACAGACAGCCCGGAGGAATTTCGTGATTACAGTTTTTGCAGACCATACTTCTGTTCTCCTTTCGGAAGCCTGTAATCATCATATCATTTTTCGGGTTTGCCGTTGCCCTAAAAATTTTGGGCGGCTGCCTGCGGGATTAATTTCGTTTCTTCCAGAATTTTTTCAGCAGCAGAATGCTGATCAGTATCACGGCCGCCACGGGCAGAACGATCAGAAGGACGACAGGAATGGGGGAAGAATTCAGCGGCTCCGGATCGGCAGTCAGCTCCTCCGGCGCGTCATACGGCTTTTGCTCCGCTTCCGTATCGGAGCTCAGCTCGCCGGCCGCTGGATCGGACAGACAGACCCAGAAATCCCGGTCCCCGTAAAAGTAAGCGCAGTAGCCCCACTGCCGTTCCGCGGAATCCGTATAAAGGGCGGAAACCTCCAGGTCCTCCGGAAGAGCTTCGTATCCGGAATACGACTGTCTGGCGCCGGGATAGGACCAGAAGTTCACTGCAGTCCCTGCGGGAATAGTTTCCGCGTCATTTCTGTCCAGCTCATCCCAGTGGTCGTCCATAAATGCTTCGCTGTCATAGACAAGACACATGTTTTCCATCAGCAGCCATCCGGAACGGTCCGGCGAATACTGCTCAAAATACCCCCAGTCCCGGCCGCTGCTGTCCCGGTAAAGCCAACTGACTAAAAACTGCTCTCCGGCTTTCAGTGATCCGGCGGCGAGGGCATCTCCCGGCGCGGCGTAGTATTCAGTGTCGCCGGGGGTTGTGTAGCTTCTGTTGTGATACAGGCAGTTGTCGGCATGAGAAACATAAAAGCTGTTCTCTGGCTCGAAAATGACGTCGGCCCTGACAGTCTGCAGACCTGAAAACAGAGGCAGAAGCAGGCACAGGAAACAGAACAGTGCGGTAATTCTCTTTTTCATAGTATCCCTCCATTCTTTTATAATCATTAAATGTTCCGGGCGAGAGTATAAGCCGGATCATATCATCTGCAGAATCAGTCCGGCACCGTAGGAAAAGCTGTTGGCGCACAGCGACAGCAGAAGCGGGCGGCGGATGGTTCTGCCGAAAGCATGGTACAGTCTCCATTCTGCCAGAATTACCGCCGTCTCCAGCGCCAACTGCAGAGGCGGAGCCGGAAGCAGGGGGCGCAGCAGGTAAAAGAGCGCCACAACGGCCGGATTTGTCAGAAGATTGACCGGCAGCGCCAGCAGCAGATCCTTCCTGTCCCGGATGCCGAAAAGCAGGAGCACCGGATATTCCAGCCCAAGAGTCAGAAGAAAAGAGAACAGAAAGCTTTGCAGCAGGTCTATGACAGCCACCTCCTTTTTTTCCAGGCCACAGCCATGAGCCCCAGGGAGAGAAAGGCCAGAAGCCCGTACAGAACCGGCCGGAAGCCGGAAGGCGTCAGTGCCAGCCAGACGGGAATGAAGCCCAGAAACAGGGAAAAGGTCAGAAGGCCGAAGGAAAATCCGGGCTGCCCGGGCAGCATCTGCGCCAGGGCGGTCAGCGTCAGTGGCATAGTCATGTTGAACAGCAGTACGGCTGCGATTCCAGGCAGCGGATGGCCGGAGAAAAAGAAGAGGATTCCGGAAGCTGTCAGAGAGCACAGAACCGTTTTCCAGCTTCCAAACCGGTCGGCCAGGAGACCGCCCAGGGCCTTTCCGGCTGCCACGGCCGCAATCAGAAGAAAGCCGGGCAGCGGAAGAGCTTTCCAGTCGAATTGCAGAATCAGCCCCAGCCAGGAGCGGAGGGCGACCACCAGCATCAGACAGAGAAAAGGCGTCAGGAACGGGCCGGCGTTCCCGACAGGGTCGTCCGAATGATCGTCTGAATCCGGGAGGGCAGGAATCTGTTCCACCGGCGACAGAGCGGTCGGGAGGAGCAGGAACATCATTACCGTAACCGCCAGAACCGGCAGCCAGGCAGGAAAGCTGGCTGATTTTCCGGCCAGCGTCCCCAGCCAGAGACCGAGCGCCCCGGTGGAGACGAAAATACCCGGTTCCGAGTGACGGCCGGGATTTTCCCGGAGTACGGCAGTTCCTCCTCCGATGTGAAACAGCGCGTTGCCAAGCCCTGCGGTCAGCGTCAGCAAAACGGTATTCATGGGAAGCACCAGGGCAGGCAGCAGAATAACACAGCCCCAGACAGCTGCCAGACCGCAGCGTTTAGCCCGGTCAGCCAGAATCCCCAGAGGCATCTGAACGGCGAAAGCGCAGAAATTATACAGAAGCAGGCCGGTATAAAACAGCGTGCTCTCACGGGTTTTGCGGAAAATCATGTACGCGCAGAGGAAATCCACAAGGAAATGCGCGAGTGAATACAGCAGAAGATGTACGGCCGGAGACTTTTTCACAGAACTCCCCCCTCTCATTGTTCTTTCTGTTTTTACAGTGTAAAAAAACGGGGAAAATGTTGCAGGAAAAATTCCCTTCTCCCGCAAAACTCTATGACGGATGACACCAGGACTATGTTGCAATCGACTTTTCACCTTTCCTGTTCCAAACGGAGAAGGTATTATCTCCGTCACATATTATCTCCGTCTGAAAAAAAGTGTTTGACGGCAACAGAAATGAGTGATACTATAACCCTGTAGAGTTCCTCTGCTGTCCGGAGGAATTATATGAGTCAGAAAAATTCATTACAGGAACTAACGATCAAAAACAATTTCATGTTTGCGGCGGTCATGATGGACCCGCAGAACTGTCAGGAACTTCTGGAACT
>DVJR01000192.1 GCA_018716575.1 Candidatus Scatomonas merdavium
TGTTCCAAATGTTGAACCTGGCATATGATTAATCTCCTCTCTGCTGTCCAGTGTATCATATTTTCAGACAAAAGAAAATTGTGAATTTTCGGCGGATTTCCGGGACGGCAGGACTGTCCGCAGGCGGCGGATTAAATTTGTGTAAAGCGTTTGACAAACCATGGGCGGACGCTTATAATGGGCTTGTATTGTGGGATAATATTCTGAAATGGCAGCAGAAAGGATGTGTTGTTATGGAAGGCGTGCCTGGTCCTGGCAGCGATAGTGACCGAAAGGGTAAGCGAATCAAATAAGCGTGAGGGGACAGAGGCGGGCCGTCTTTTTGTCCATTGCGCGGACAAAAGAGGAGTCAGACAACATGGTGAGAATATTCAAAACAGTAGAGGGGGCGCTTCAGGAGCTGGACGAACCCTCTGACGGATGCTGGATCGCGCTGACTGACCCGACAGCGACGGAAATCTTTGAGATTGCCCAGCAGTACGGGATCGAAGTGGACGATCTGAGGGCGCCGCTGGATGAAGAAGAGCGGTCCCGTATCGAAGCGGAGGACAACTATACCCTGATTCTGGTGGATATCCCCGCGATCGAGGAGAGAAATGACAAGGACTGGTATGTAACCATTCCTATGGGCATCATTGTGGCGGACAAGGTAATCATAACAGTCTGTCTGGAGGATACCCCTGTGCTGGGAAGCTTTATGGACGGGCGTGTCCGGAATTTTTTTACCTATATGAAGACGCGGTTTATTCTGCAGATGCTGTATAAGAACGCGAATATGTATCTGCATTATCTGCGCATTATTGACAAGAAGAGTGAACAGATTGAGGATCTGCTGCATGAATCACAGAAAAACAAGGAACTGATCGAACTGCTGGAGCTGGAGAAGTGTCTGGTTTACTTTACGACTTCTCTGCGGTCTAACGAGCTGGTGCTTGAAAAGCTCATGAAGATTGATTCTATTAAGCACTATCCGGAAGACGAGGATCTGCTGGAAGATGTCATTATTGAGAATAAGCAGGCCATTGAAATGGCTGGCATATACAGTAATATTTTAAGTGACATGACGGAAGCGTTTGCTTCGATTATTTCCAATAATCTGAATATTGTCATGAAATTTCTGGCGACAGTAACGATTGTGCTGTCCATTCCCACGATTATTTTTTCGGCGTACGGCATGAATCTGCAGGGGACGGGAATGCCCTTTGCGGATAATCCCCAGGGATTCTGGATCGTCTGCGGCCTGGCGGCGGTGATCTGTCTGGTGGTGGCGCTGATTATGGCTAAAAAGAAGCTGTTTTAGGATTTTCTGTTTACTGAGGGCGGGGTATAAGAAAAGATTAGGATGGGATGCAGAACATGAATTTTTTGAACAAAATGGAACGTAAATTCGGAAAATATGCGATTCGCAATCTGACCCGGTATATTATTCTGACGTATATTATAGGGTATGTGCTGTATTATATCAGCGCTTACGGATCCGTCAATATTCTGGGGCATCTGGCGCTGAATCCGGGAGCGATTCTCAGAGGAGAGGTATGGCGTCTGTTTACCTGGGTGCTGATGCCGCCCAGCAGCCTGGATATTTTTACAATCATCATGCTGGTCTGCTATTATCAGCTCGGCACTATACTGGAACGGGCCTGGGGTGCGTTCATGTATAATGTCTACATCTTTTTCGGCCTGATAATGACCGTGGTAGGCGCCTTTATTATGTATGCGGCCGGAGGGGCTCTGATGATCGAGCTGACGGGAGGCATGGTGTTTACGACGTATTACGTCAGCCTTTCCATTTTCCTGGGATTTGCCATGACCTTTCCGGAACAGCAGATGCTGTTTATGTTCATTATTCCCATCAAAATCAAATGGCTGGCGCTGGTGGATGTGGTCTATCTGACATATGTGGTGATTCGGAGCCTGTCGATGGGAAGCTGGTTTACTCTGGTTATGGTTCTGTGCTCACTGGCAAGCACGATCATATTCTTTTTGGCTACAAGAAATTATAAGCGTTTTCATCCCGGAGACCGGAAGCGTCAGAAGCAGTTTACGAAGGCGGCCGGATACGGACAGGTCAAAAACGGGCGGGTGGCCCGGCACAAATGCGCCATCTGCGGGCGGACGGAGCTGGATGATCCCAGTCTGGAATTCCGTTTCTGTTCCAAGTGCAACGGGAACTATGAATATTGTCAGAACCATCTGTTTACCCATGAGCATGTGAAATGAGATCTGGGGCTTGAATTTGGAGGATTGTATGAAGCGAACGAAGATTGTCTGCACGATGGGGCCTAATTCAGACAAACCGGGGATGCTGGAAAGCCTGGTGGATGCCGGAATGGATGTGGCACGTTTTAATTTTTCGCACGGCGACCATGCGGAGCATAAGGAGCGGATGGACCGTCTGAAAGCGATCCGCCGGGAGAAGAAGATTCCGGTAGCCATTCTGCTGGATACCAAGGGGCCGGAGATCCGGACAGGAAAGCTGGAGGGAGGGCAGAAGGTAATCCTGAAAGAGGGAGAGACCCTGGTGCTGACCACGGAGGATATTGTGGGAAATGCGGAGCGGGTGTCCGTCAGCTATAAGGAAATGCCTTCCGATCTGAAGACGGGCGATACGGTTCTGGTGGACGACGGCCTGATCGAGCTCTGCATAACGGAGATCCGGGGAACGGACATGGTCTGCCGGATCGTCAACGGCGGAGAGCTGGGAGAGCGCAAGGGCATTAACCTGCCCAATGTTTCCGTGAAGCTGCCTGCCATTACTGAAAAGGATAAGGGCGATATTCTGTTCGGCATCGAGCAGGATATTGATTATATAGCCGCATCTTTTGTGCGGAAAGCGGAGGATATCCGCGAGATCAAAGATTTTCTGAAAGAACATCACGGAGAGCATATCGACGTGATTGCCAAGATTGAGAGCGCCGAGGGCGTGGAAAATATCGATGAGATCATCGATGTGGCCGATGGCGTCATGGTAGCCAGAGGCGACCTGGGCGTGGAGATACCTGCCTATAAGGTGCCTCATATTCAGAAAACCATCATTGAAAAGTGCAACCACCATTACCTTCCGGTCATTACGGCCACCCAGATGCTGGATTCCATGATCCGGAATCCCAGGCCCACCCGTGCGGAGGTGACGGATGTGGCCAACGCCATCTACGACGGCACGGACGCGATCATGCTTTCCGGAGAGACCGCCATGGGGAAATACCCGCTGGAGGCGGTGGAGATGATGGTTCATATCGCACTGGAGACAGAGAAATTTCTGAAATTTGAAACCTACCGGGATGTGGAGGTGGCCAGAGATTCGGCCAGCGTCTCCAGCGCCGTGGGCTTCGCGGCGGTGGATATGGTGGAGCACATCAAGGCTTCCTGTATCGTAACGCCCACCATGTCGGGACAGACGGCGCGGCTGATTTCCAATCTGCGGCCCAGCGTTCCCATCTATGCGGTGACGCCTCACGAATGGGCCAAGCGGAAGATGCAGCTCTACTGGGGCGTGAAATCCGTCACCGGCTATATGGAGGATTCCACGGAAAACATCATTTCCCATGCATTGTATATGGTGGTGCGGGAAAAACTGGTGAAAAAAGGCGATATGGTGATATTTACAGCCGGCGATCCGGCTACCAATGAGGTGAGCAATGAGGGCAACGCGACGAATATGCTCCACATTGTACAGGTGAAATAAAAGACAAACTGAGGAGAGAGATACGGATGAAAAAGCCATTTGTGACAAAGGACAAGCTGACAGAAATTATAAAGGAGATTCCGACGCCGTTCCATCTTTATGACGAGAAGGGAATCCGCGAGAACGCGAAGGCCGTTCAGGAGGCTTTTGCCTGGAATCCGGGGTTCCGGGAATATTTTGCCGTTAAGGCCAATCCCAACCCGTTTCTGATTAAGATACTGAAGGAGTACGGCTGCGGCTGCGACTGTTCTTCCCTGACGGAGCTGATGCTCTCCGAGGCTATGGGCTTTCACGGAGACGACATCATGTTTTCCTCCAACGTAACTCCGGCGGAGGAGTATAAGAAAGCCAATGAGATCGGCGCGATCATCAATCTGGACGACATCACCCACATTGATTTCCTGGAGGAAACCCTGGGCTTCATTCCGAAGAAAATCAGCTGCCGCTACAATCCGGGCGGCCTGTTCAAGATCAGCAATGATATTATGGACAATCCGGGAGACGCCAAATACGGCATGACCACGGAGCAGCTGTTCGAAGCGTTCCGCACACTGAAGGCAAAAGGCGCCGAGGAATTCGGCATTCACGCCTTCCTGGCCAGCAATACCGTTACCAACGATTACTATCCGATGCTGGCGGAGGTGCTGTTCAAGCTGGCGGTGCAGCTCCAGGAGGAGACGGGCTGCCGGATTACCTTCATCAACCTTTCCGGCGGCGTGGGCATTCCCTATAAACCCGATCAGGAGCCCAACGACATCCGCGCCATCGGCGAGGGCGTCCGCAGGGTATATGAGAAGGTTCTGGTTCCGGCCGGCATGGGCGATGTGGCGATCTATACCGAGATGGGCCGTTTCATGATGGGTCCCTACGGCTGTCTGGTAACGACGGCCATCCATGAGAAACACATTTACAAGGAATATATCGGCGTCGACGCATGCGCCGCGAACCTGATGCGCCCCGCCATGTACGGGGCCTACCATCACATCACGGTCATGGGCAAGGAGGACGCTCCCTGCGACCACACCTATGACGTGACAGGTTCTCTCTGTGAGAACAACGACAAATTCGCCATCGACCGGAAGCTGCCGAAGATCGACATGGGTGACCTGCTGGTGATCCACGATACGGGCGCTCACGGCTTCGCCATGGGCTATAATTACAACGGACGGCTCTGGTCGGCGGAGGTGCTGCTGAAGGAGGACGGCAGCTTCCAGCTGATCCGCCGTCCGCAGACGCCGAAGGATTACTTTGCGACGCTGGATTTTACGGAAGAGTACAGGAAGATGTTTGGTTGAAAATTCTTGCTTTTCATGTAGGCATATGGTAAAATACTAAAGTGTTCCGCAGATGCGGAGCACTTTTCAGCCGGCGTGTCGGAATTGGCAGACGAGGCAGACTCAAAATCTGTTGGTGGCAACATCGTATGGGTTCAAGTCCCATCGCCGGCATTGAAAATGAAATCGGAAAAAGAAAAGTCCCGAAAATCTCGTATGATGTTTCGAGGCTTTTTGTTTCGGAGTTTTGGTTTGACAGACTACAACATTTGACATATAATGTGCTTAACAAGACAGCCGGAAGGTAGGTATGGGCTACCCGTCCCGGCGAATCATTCAGCTACAAGAATAGCCGCCTAATCTTTACCAGGGACAGGGCGGCTATTTCTTATGTACATAATTCAGAATTGCAACAATCAAACCCGCCACAGTCAGTATAACCATGAATTCCTCATGAGTAGACATAAGCATCTCCCCTTTCCGCAAGACTCGGAACG
>DVJR01000193.1 GCA_018716575.1 Candidatus Scatomonas merdavium
CTGCCCATTGTCCCGACGGATCTTTTTCCGCGGGAGCTGGCGCAGATTACCGGATTCGGGTATCCGGGAATCAAGATTTCCTTTGATGTCATCTGCCTTGCGGTGACTGCCGGAATGTGCGGGATTTTTCTGGGAAGGCTGGACGGCCTGGGAATCGGCACCCTTCTGGCGGCGTGCACAATGGGAAAGGCCATAGGAATCGCGGGAGAGTGGCTGGATCGCCGTTTCCGGTTTGTTTCGTTTCTGAGCCGGAGGGAAGCGGCCGGACGGGCGGGAAAATAAACGTGCAGAGCGCTTGCCGCCGGAAGCCTCAGGCTTCCCTGCGGTAAGCGTCCAGAAGAGACTGTATCTTAAGATTGAGGCTTTCCGGCGGGCGTGTGCCTTCGGGATCCGTCATCTGAAGCCACAGGTGCAGGGGAACGGAGCCTGATTTTCTGCGGCCCTGTACCGGAGCGCGCTCCGCTGTCCGAAGGCGAACCCGTACCTGACGCTGTTCGAAAAGCGGAACGATTACATAGTAAAAGCGGTCGTCCCGGAAGGAGAGGTATCCCAGTTCCCGGCCGTCTGCGTCCTTCACATACAGACGGTGCCGGCGGAGGGCGGAGGGAAAAAGAGGCGTTCCCGGCCCCGGCTCCGCGCAGGACGCCGTGTATTCCAGCATGGCGGAGACGTACCAGATCACGGATTCGTCCGGGCGGATGCTTTTCCTTGCCAGCTCTGTCAGAAGGGCGGTGCAGTCCATAAACTGCTGTGCCAGAAGATAACTGAGCTCGGCCTGATAGCGTACCCTGGCGGCAGGGGCTTCCCGGCCGAGGCCTTCGTCAGCCTTGTCCAGCAGTTCCCGGCTGCACCGCAGCAAGCTCTGGAGAAACAGGGGAAAATCTTCCTCCGGCGTCCAAAGGTATCTGCCCCGGGCGAGGGTGAAGCTGCCGATGACAGAACCGTCGGCGTCCTCAGCGTAATGCAGGACTTCCCGCTCCATCCAGGCGTTCTCATTGATTGGGGCGTTCCAAAAGGGTTTTTTGCTGCCGGAAGATGTCCGGCTGCTTCCGGCTTCGGCTTCCTGGCGCTTGTTTCCGAAATTTTGCCATCCGGCTCCCGGAGCTGTTTCCGGCGCTGCGGCGTTCTTTTTCAGAACAGAATAAGCCTGAATGATTTCCCGGATGCCTCCGGCGCAGCCCTCCTCTGCCGGAGCGAAGGCGTCCGGGTGAACCCGGTGCAGGAGCCGGTGATACTGTTTTCTGATTTCCCTTTCTGTAGCCGTCGGCGGAAGGCCCAGAATCGCAAGGGCTTCTTTCCTCGTCATATCTGCTGTCTCTTTTCCATATCAGATTTTTTCCATTATGTCACAGAATGATAAAAATGTCCACGCCGGACAGTGGCAGCCGGCGCTGCGGGCGGAGGGATTCCGCCCCGCTGTGTGTTGTGCAGAAGAAGAGCCTTTCCAGTTGCCTGAAGATGAAAAACAGAAAAAACATATTGTAAAACGATAAAAAATAATTGACTTTCATAAAGAACAGGAATATGATAACAGAAAAGAAGGAATCGGGAGGAATTGTTGTATGAGTCAGAAATCACTGGCAAATCTGTTGAAAGCCGCAGTTATTGTGGCCGGGATTCTGGGGATTATCCTGTACTGCGTCGTATTTCCGCTGGAGGGAAGCAGTCTGGCGGAGAAAGCCGGGAACGGATGTTTCTGGCCGTGGATGATTTTTCTGTGGATCAGCGCGGTTCCCTGCTACGTAGTTCTGGCAAAATTCTGGAGGATCTGCGTATCCATTGGTCAGGATCACTCCTTCTGCCATGAGAATGCGGAGCGCCTGAAGGATATTTCCCTGCTTGCCCTGGGCGATACCATTTATTTTTTTGTGGGAAATGTGATTTTCCTGCTGCTGAATCTGAGTCATCCGTCCATCTTTCTGGCGTCGCTGGTGGTAGAGTTTGTCGGCTTTGCCGTCTGCATTGCCGCGGCTGCGCTGTCCAGGCTGGTGGGCAGGGCGGCGGATATGCAGGATGAAAATGATCTGACGATCTGACGGGAGGTGCGCGCTGTGATTGTTATCAATATTGATGTGATGCTGGCCAGGCGGAAAATGAGCGTAACGGAGCTGGCCCGGCAGGTGGGGATTACCATGGCGAACATCTCGATTCTGAAGAATGGAAAGGCGAAAGCTGTCAGGATCGAGACGCTGGATAAGATCTGCCGCGCCCTGGACTGTCAGCCGGGCGATATTCTGGAATACCGGAGAGGCGATATGGGTGAGACGATCAGAATGGGAGAGGAGGACGAGCAATGAACAGACAGGAGGCGGCGCAGGAGCAGAAGCTCCGGAACTATTTTCCATGGTTTGGCGGACTATGCCTGCTCTATGGAGCTCTGTTCGCGTTCTGCATGTACCGGAATCTGTTCGGCTGCACATTTTTCATATATACGGCGGCGACTGTAATCCTGCTGTCGGTATTTCTGAAAAAGCTGGGAATAATTCTGAAAAAGGCGGTGCTGTTCTGCTTCGGCGGCGTGCTGCTCTGCGGTGCGGCCACCTGCATAACCGGCAGCGCTCTGCTGCAGTGGGGAAACTGGTGCTGCGCGCTCTGCCTTCTGCTGGCTGCCATGCTGGAGCAGTTCCGGGGCCTGGGCGGCGAGCCGGTCTTTGACGGGATCCGGGACGGATGGCATCTGTTTGCCGATACCCTGCGCTGTACGGCGATGCCGGTAAAAGAGCTGCGCCGCCGCTTCCTTGTGAGAAGGGAAGAGCGGGAAGCCCGGGAAGAGGCCGGAGAAATCCGGGAGGATGAATGGAGCAGGGGAAAATATATCGCGGCCGGCCTTGTGGCGGCGGCCGCGGCCATGTGCGTGCTTCTTCCGCTGCTGCTCAGCTCGGATCTGGTATTCCGGCAGCTCTTTGTCTCCCTGCTGGAGACGGCAGCAGGAGGGTTTCAGAATATGGGAGATGTTCTGGGCGCGATACTGACAGCGGTACTGGGAGCTTTTCTTCTGTACGGCTTTTTCGCTGCCGCCTGCCGGGTGGCCGGGGAGGAGAAAAGTGAAGAGAAGCAGCCGGCGGAAGAGGCGCGGGAGCAGAGGAAAATTGCCGCGGGGATAGCCTTTGCCGGCACGATCACCGCAGTCTATGGGATCTATGTCATAATACAGGCTGTGTGTCTGTTTGCCGGCGGCGGAGTTCTGCCGGAGGGCGTAACCTATTCCGAATACGCCCGTTCGGGCTTCTGGCAGCTGACGGCGGTGGCAGTGCTGAACGTTTTGCTGGTGCTGGCGTGCAGCCAGATGTTTAAGCAAAACAGAGCCCTCCGGATTCTGCTACTGGCGATCTGTGCCTGCACCTTCGTCATGATCGCTTCGGCGGCCTTCCGACTGGCGCTGTATGTGGCGGTTTACCGCCTTACCTTTCTGCGGCTGCTGGCCTTCTGGGGCCTGGGAATTCTGACGGTTGCCATGGCGGGAGTGGCAGTGAGCATATGCCGGACCTCCTTTCCGCTGTTCCGTTATCTGACAGCGGCTGCGGCATGTAGCTATCTGGCTTTTGTCCTGTCCGGCCCGGATTATCAGGTGGCGGATTACAACGTTTCCTGCGACAGCAGCATGACGCAGCAGGAGCTGGAATATCTGCTTCACGGCTTGTCCTGGGATGCGGCGTCCGTCATCGCCGGCATTGATATTGACAGAATCGCCGGAACAGATGACGATGTAACGCGGGCAGAGGTGCGCTGGGCCATGTATTATTATTTTCAGAACATTGTGAACAGCCAGGAGAGGATGGATTTCCGACAGATCAGTATCTCCGACGTCAGCGCCCGGGACGCGGCGTTTGCGTATCTGAGCAATCACGATCCGGCTCTGGGATGAGCGGCGGGCCGGATTCAATCTTGTTTCAATCATCCTCAGGTATAATGAAAAACGGAGGTACAGGTATGAGGATACTGCTGGTGGAAGACGAACGGAGAATGGTGCAGGCACTCTGTGAGATTCTGCGCGTGGAGAAATATGAGGTAGACCATTATGCGGACGGCATATTGGGACTGGAAGCGCTGGAGAGCGGTCTCTATGATCTGGCCGTCCTGGATGTGATGCTGCCGGGAAGGGACGGCTTTGAAGTAGTTCGGGAAGCGAGAAAAAAAGGGCTCCGCACGCCCATACTCATGCCGTGCTGTCCGTGGCAAACGCCGGAGAGATCATTCCTCCGGAAGAGAGAAGGAAGCTGTTTGAGCGGTTTTACCGGATGGATACGGTTCGGACCGGAGAGGACGGCCATTACGGCCTTGGGCTCTCCAGCGCCAGGGCGATCGTAAAGGCTCATCGGGGTACGATCGAGGTACAGTGCCGGGACGGTCAGGTGATTTTCCTCGTAAAAATCCCTCTTCAGAAGTAAATTTTCAATACAGTTTCAATCTTCCTCCTGTATGATGGGTATCATCAGAAGTACAGGAGGAATTTTTATGGCTTTCCAGGCGGTTTTCAAAAGATACGAGTTAAAATACCTGCTGTTGCCGGAACAGAAAGACAAGGTTTTACGAGCGATGGAACCATATATGGCGCCGGATCAGTACGGGCGTACAACCATACGAAACATTTACTGCGATACAGACAATTACAGGCTGATCCGCCGATCCATCGAACGGCCGGCCTACAAGGAAAAACTGCGGACCCGCAGCTACGAACAGGTATGTCCGGAGAGTACAGTATTCGTGGAGCTGAAGAGAAAATACCGGTCTGTGGTATATAAGCGCAGAATAGGACTGCCGGAGGAACAGGCTGTGAAATGGGTGATAAAAGGAGAACCCTGCGGCGCGGACAGCCAGATTGCGCGGGAGGCATTTCGCTGTGGATGACCCATGTGCTCTCGGAGTGCCGTGTCTACAAAGCATCGTTTTCCAAATACGGCAGGGCCTATCAGACCATGATCTATCCAAAACTGATGCAGGAGGCCACATGCTTGTCAACGGAAATGTGGGGACGGGCGTGGCAGTGGCCGGGGCTTTCAGCCCGGAGCAGTTCCGGCAGATCGGACGATGCGGGCGGAGATTCCGGGGAAACGTATTTCCGAAAAAAATTAAAAAAGGAAAGCAACATGCAGCTAATTGTGATATGATACCTTATGGAGCAGCAAAGCTGCGCCCCGCCCGAAGGGCATGCGATGCGGTGTGCCCTGTAGGGTTACCTGCCTTATGGTTATCATATTCTGCATTCGGCTGCAGAAGGAAACGGAGAGGACAAGCGATGGGAAAGAAGGAAAAAGCAACGGTTTATTACACGGATTTTCGATGCAAAATGGATGAGGGACCCGGCCATAAGCTGACAAGGCTTCTGAAGGCGGCGGGCATGGAAAAACTGGATATGGACGGAAAATTCGCCGCCATCAAGATGCACTT
>DVJR01000194.1 GCA_018716575.1 Candidatus Scatomonas merdavium
TTGTCACGTTGGAGTTTTTATCCAGGCTTTCATCGATAAACCGTTCATAATGCCCCAGATCCAGGTCAGTCTCCGTTCCGTCGTCGGTGACAAAAACCTCTCCATGCTGGATCGGATTCATTGTGCCCGGATCAATATTGATATAGGGATCAAATTTCTGCATGGTCACCTGATATCCGCGGGCTTTCAGAAGCCGGCCCAGGGAAGCGGCCGTGATTCCCTTGCCGAGGCCGGACACCACTCCGCCTGTTACAAACACGTACTTTACTGCCATTGGTTTCCCTCCTGTTTTTCTCACTGTTTCATTTTCAAAAAATACGTTTTTCATTATATCCCCGGAAAAGGCTCCCGTCAATGTGAAATTTTACGGTAATATGCGGATAATTCCGAAATATTCGCACTTGTATCTTGAAATGAAAGCATTTATAATGGAGGCATATTACTTGCGGAGGAGACGAAGAGAATCATGACAACGCTATACGACACCGGAGTACATGAAGAATGCGGCGTGTTCGGCATCTATGATCTGGATGGGAACAACGTTACCAACACCATCTATTACGGTCTGGAAGCCCTGCAGCACCGGGGACAGGAGTCCTGCGGCATCGCCGTTTCGGACACGGAAGGGCCCAAGGGCAGAGTGCAGTCCTGCAAGGGGCTGGGCCTGGTCAATGAAGTGTTCAAGGAATCCCGGCTGGAATCTCTGAAGGGAAATATCGGCGTGGGCCACGTGCGCTACTCCACTTCAGGCTCCACCACCGTGGACAACGCGCAGCCTCTGGTTCTGAACTATATCAAGGGCTCACTGGCCCTGGCCCACAACGGCAACCTGGTCAACGCCATGGAGCTGCGGGAGCAAATGGAATACGGCGGAGCAATCTTTCACACATCCATCGATTCCGAGGTGATCGCCTACTGTATCGCCCAGGAGCGGGTTCGTTCCAAAACCGTAGAGGAAGCCGTTCTGCACGCCTGCCGGAAGATCCGGGGCGCCTACGGCCTGGTGGTTATGAGCCCCCGGAAGCTGGTTGGCGTCAGAGACCCCTACGGTCTGAAGCCGCTCTGCATCGGCAAGAGGGAAAATGCCTACATCATCGCATCCGAGAGCTGCGCCATCACTTCCATCGGCGCGGAATTCATCCGGGATGTGAAGCCCGGAGAAATCGTCACCATCACCAAGAACGGAGAAATTCATTCTCAGTTCATCTCTGAAACGCCCGACCAGGCGCACTGTATTTTCGAATACATCTACTTTGCCCGGCTGGACAGCCGCCTGGACGGAATCAGCGTCTATGAATCCCGCATCCGGGCCGGAGCCTCTCTGGCAAAGACCTACCCGGTGGAAGCCGATCTGGTGGTCGGCGTTCCGGACTCCGGACTGACCGCGGCCAAGGGCTATTCGGAAGCCTCCGGTATCCCCTTTGCCTTCGCTTTCCACAAAAACAGCTACATCGGCCGGACTTTCATAAAACCCAGCCAGAAGGAACGGGAGACCAGCGTAAAGATTAAGCTGAGCGTCCTGGAATCCGTGGTAAAGGGCAAGCGCATCGTCCTGGTGGATGATTCCATCGTCCGCGGCACGACCATCGCCAACATTATCAAGATGATGAAGCACGCGGGAGCCACGGAAGTCCACGTCCGCATCAGCTCCCCACCCTTCCTCTACCCCTGTTATTTCGGCACCGATGTGCCTTCCAACAAACTGCTGATCGCCTCCTCCCATTCCACAGAGGAGATCCGGGAGCTGATCGGCGCGGATTCCCTGGGCTATATGCCCATTGAAGAGCTGCAGAAGATGGTGGGCGACCTACCCATCTGCAAAGCCTGCTTCACCAATCAATACCCCATGGAGGTTCCGGACCATGAAATCCGGGATCTGCTGGAAAACTGAAAAATCTCATCCGAAACGGCGCAAGCCGTGATTTCGCCCGCAGGGCATGCATTGCGGTATGTCCTGCGGGTATTCTTTTTGTCCCGCCTCCGGCATACACTGAACAAAACATGTCGGAGGCTCTTATGTCATCCCTTACAGAAGCAATTTATTCCGACGATTACATGGATCTGCTGGTGCGAAGCTATGTGTTCGACCAGGAGCCCTTTCAGCAGATAAACCTGGAGGATTCCCACAGGCTTCTGCTCAACTCCCAGTATTCCGTACTCTATCTCCGGCGCAGCGCCCACAGGGACATCCTCTCGGAAACCTTCCCGTACAATACGATCCCCCAGCTGTTCATGCCCCTGGATACCCAGGCGGTGGAGGCTGCCGGAATCCGCCAGGTGCAGAATCAGCCCGTCCTGAACCTGAAAGGCCGTGGCGTGCTGACAGGCTTTATCGATACCGGCATCGACTATACCCATCCGGCCTTCCGGAATTCTCTGGGGCGCAGCCGAATTATCTCCATCTGGGATCAGACCGATACCGGCGGCACCCCTCCTGAGTTTTTCCCTTATGGCAGTGTTTACAGTCAGGAGGATATTGACCGGGCTTTAAATGCTTCCGATCCTTATTCCGTCGTGCCTTCCCTGGACGATACCGGTCATGGTACAGCCCTGGCAGGCATCGCGGCAGGCAGCGCCGATCTCTCCGCCGGATTTCTGGGCGCGGCCCCGGAATCCGGAATCCTCATGGTAAAACTGAAAACCGCCAAGGAATATCTGAGGGACTTTGCCTTCGCTTCACCGAAGGCCACTCTCTATCAGGAAAATGACATCATTGCCGCCTATCTTTATCTTGTCCGGACCGCCCAGTCCCTTCAGATGCCGCTGATCGTCTGTCTGGCCCTGGGCAGCAGCCAGGGCGGACACTCCGGAGAAACACCTTTGTCTTCAGTTTTAGAGCGGTACGGAAACGTCCCGGGAATCGTACCTGTTGTTGCCTGCGGCAACGAGGCAGGCCGCGCCCATCATTTTTATCCCGCGAACCTTTCCGAAGCTGCTTCCGCGGGAACTTCCGGGGATATTTCTCCATCCGGAACCCCGGCTTCCATGCCTGTCACCGTGGAAATCCGGGTTCCTGAAAATGCCGCCGGATTTCTCTGCGAAATCTGGGGACAGCCGCCGCAGAATCTGTCCGTGGGATTTCGATCGCCTGTGGGCGAAACCATTCCCCGGATTCCGGTTTCTCTGGACAGGTTCGAGCAGATACGATTCGCTCTGGAGGAAACCATGATTCACGTCAGCTACAACCTGATTCTGCCTTCCTCCGGAAGCCAGCTGATTTTCCTTCGTTTTCACCGTCCCACCGCCGGCATCTGGAACCTGCTGGTTTATGGAGCATCGCCGGAGCAGCGTTTTCATATCTGGCTGCCCATGTATGAATTTCTGGACCGGGACGTCACATTTCTTTCTCCGGATCCTTATACAACACTGACCACGCCTTCTGCCGCTTCCGCCGTCATATCCGTCGGAGCTTATAATTCCGGCAACGGAAGTCTCTACATCCATTCCGGCCGCGGATTTACCAGAACCGGAGAAATCAAACCTGATCTGTGCGCTCCTGGCGTATCTGTAACTGCTCCTGGTCTGGACGGGACATATATCCCCGTAACAGGTACCAGCGCTGCAGCTGCCATGACAGCAGGCGCTGCGGCGCTTCTGATGGAATGGGCTGCAAAACGGCAGCCTTCTTCCTATCTGACCGCCTATGAGACAAAAATCTATCTGATCCGCGGCGCCGTAAGAATGCCGGATCTGTTATATCCCAGCCAGGAATGGGGGTATGGCACACTGGAGCTGTACAGGTCTTTTCTTTCTCTTCTGACTTTCTGACCCCAGCCATTCACCAAACAGGCGCCCGGTTCATATCCTAAAGTGTAAATAAAATTTCCTGGAGGATTTAACATGAGTGATTTAGCTGCTACGAACTGTGGATGCGGATGCGATAACGGTTGTGACGGAGGATGCGGAAACGGTGCAAACTTCCTGAATTCCGGCAACAGCTGCTGCAATATGATCTGGATTCTTCTGCTGCTTTCCGCCTGCTGCGGAAACGGCTCTGACTGCGGATGCGGCGGAAGCGGCTTCAGCGGCTTCGGCAATAACAGCTGCCTGCTGATCATCCTGCTGCTTTGCTGCTGCGGAGGATGTAACTGAGATGCCTTTCTGACCGGATGACGCCGGACAGCGGAGGGGCGCAGGTTTTTATACCTGCGCCCCCTCTTTTATCCTTGTTTCTTTTTACGTATCTGCTCTTCGCATTTTTTTGCTTCATTCTCACGCCTTTCCTGTTCTTTTTTTCTGAGACAGTCCAGATCTATTTCATAAAAAGCATTCCCGCTGATTACCAGCTTCTCTTTATCACCGTCCATACTCTCTTTCACTCCATTTCTGTCAGAATTTTGCCGGAGACGGCCACAGCGGAACAGCTTGCACTGTTCCACAATGTATACCCACAGGGCACACCGCAACACATGCCCTCCGGGCGGGGTCACAGCCTGCGCTGTTCCACAATGTATCATATGAATACGCGGCTGATAATGTCATATTCCATTCAGATACCGCATATGGTAAAAAAACGGCTTATGAGGTCTTTTCATGAGTGAAGAGGAAAGCATGCAAATGACTCCCCTGGATCAGATGCTGTCCAGTGAATCCCTGCAGATACTGAAGGCTGCCGTTCCTTACGCGCCCAGCAGTATGCAGAAAACTCTGTCTGTCTGGGTAAAGCTGCAGGAACTGCGAAATGCTCTGACACTTTTTCCCCGGACTTCCGGCCTGCAGGCTATGTCCGTGGACACACCTGCGCCGTCCTTTGCCGATATGCTCTCTGATATAGGCCGGTTTACTTCCGGAGAAACCCGCGCCAGCCTGGAAAATATGGCATCTGCCGTAACCGCCATGCAGATGTTTCAGGCAATGCAGAATGAAAATGATATGGAGGAATAATGGATATGGATTCAGAATGGATGAAAAACCCCAATCTGGCGGGGATTGATCCCGCCAAACTGATGATGCTTCAGTCCCTGGCCAGTCAGGGAAGCCAGAAAAAGCAATCCGAAATGCTCCCGTTTCTCATGGCAGCCGCCTCTTCATCCAGGAAAAACGGCACCCAGTTCTCACGGGATGAGATTGATATGATTGTAGAGGTCCTGAAATCCGGCAAAAGCCAGGCAGAAATCGCACAGATTGACCGGATGATGCAAATTATGAAAATGATGCAGAAGTAGCCGGCAGTTTACGCAAAGGCCGTCAGCGCCAGGCGCAGGGCCTCTTCTGCCGCCTGCTCCCGGATAGCCTGTCGGCTGCCTGAAAGATGCAGCTCCCTTACGAAAGTCTGCCCATGTATGGCGCAGCCCACATAGACCAGACCTACGGGACGCTCTTTCGTACCGCCGCCCGGTCCTGCCAGGCCGGTGACAGAAAGGGCCATGTCAGCCTCCGCTGCCGCGAGACCTCCAAGGGCCATTTCCTCTGCCGTCCGGGCACTGACTGCCGTATATTTCTCCAGTGTCTCCTTTCGGACTCCAACCAGCTTCATCTTCGCCTCATCGCAGTAGGTGACATAGGCTTCCCGCAATACCTCGGAAGCACCCGGTACGTTCACGATTCTGGAAGAAACCATGCCGCCCGTGCAGGATTCCACCGTTGTCACCAGCCAATTTCTTTTCAACAGTTCTTCCACCAGCCGCTCTTCTGCAGCCTCTCCGCAGTTCTCTTTTCTTTTCATGCCGCCTCCTATTTCTGGCTGCTCATGACACTTCTGTTCTTATACAGATAATCCAGCAGAGAAATAATCGTCAGCGCCAGAGCCAGATAAATCAGAACCTGTTCAATCACCCAGGCCACCTGCCCGCTGAAATGGAGCAGCAGAACAATAATCATAACCATCTGACAGATAGTTTTCAGTTTGCCCCACTTACTGGCCGCAATGACAATGCCGTTGTCCGCAGCGATAAGCCGAAAGCCGCTGATGATAAATTCCCGGGATATAATGACAATCACTACCCAGGAAGGCAGCTGTCCGGTATCAATCAGACAGATCATGGCAGAGCAGACCAGCAGCTTGTCTGCCAGCGGATCCATAAATTTCCCAAAATCTGTCACCAGATTGTCCCGCCTGGCGATATAGCCATCCAGCGTATCCGTCAGACTGGCCACAACAAAAATAACCAGAGCTATATAGCGGTGAATATCTCCCCCGCCGATGGGAAGCTTCATAAAGACTACAAAAAACGGTATCAGTATCATTCTGAATATAGTCAGTTTATTGGGCAAATTCATCTTCCATCTCTCCTATCAAATCGTATTCCAGCGCCCCTGTTACCCTCGCCCGGACAATATCTCCGGTATTCAGTGTCTCGCCGGTATTCAGGAAAAAGTAACCGTCCACATCCGGCGCATCGCCCCGGGTGCGCCCTACATAGGCCCTTTCCTCCGCCATATATCCTTCAATCAGAACATCCAGAACCTGGCCTACCTTCTGTTCCCCCTTCTCCAGGGAAATCTCCTGCTGAAGCGACAGAAGCTCATCCTTCCGCTTTTCCTTCACCTCTTCGTCAATCTGGCCGGCCATCTCCGCCGCCGGCGTTCCATCCTCCCGGGAATAAGTGAACACGCCCAGACGGTCGAACTCCATCTCATCCACGAACTCCAGAAGCTCCTGATGCTGCTCCTCGGTTTCTCCTGGGAAACCGGTGATCAGCGTTGTCCGGAGAACAATATCCGGCATCTCTTTGCGCAGCAGCTCTACAATGGATTTCAGCTCTTCTTTTCCGGTGCGGCGTCCCATGCGCTTCAGAACGGCATCACAGCCGTGCTGGATGGGCAGATCCAGATAATGGCAGATCTTCGGCTCCTCCTTCATCACCTGCACCAGCTCGGGATAGATTTCCTCCGGATAGCAGTACAGCACCCGGATCCAGGAAAGGCCCGGTATTTCACACAGTTTTTTCAGCAGCACATGAAGAGATTTTTTCCCGTACAGATCCTTCCCGTAGACAGTAGTTTCCTGGGCCACCAGAATCAGCTCCTTCACTCCGTCCTCCGCCAGACGGCGCGCTTCCTCCAGCAGCTCCTCCATGGGAACGCTGCGATAGGAACCCCGCAAAGAGGGAATGACGCAGTAGGTACAGTGCTTATCGCACCCCTCCGCAATTTTCAGATATTCATAATGACCGCCGGTAGTCATAACACGCTTTCCCCTGTTGTCAGGAAGGCCTTCCAACGGCTCCATTACCAGCTCCCGGCTGCCGCCCAGCACACCGTCCAGCACCTGCGGCAGGCGTCCATAGCTGTTGGTGCCAAGCACCGCGTCCACCTCAGGTATCTCATCGAGAATCTCCTGACCATACCGCTGAGCCAGACATCCTGTCACCACCAGAGCCCGGCATCTGCCATTCTTTCTCTGCCCGGCCATCTCCAGAATGCCGGAGATACTTTCCTCCCGGGCATCATGGATAAAACAGCAGGTGTTAACGATAATCACATCGGCTTCTGTCTCGTCATCGGTCATCTCATAGCCCCGTCCGGCCAGCAGCCCCAGCATATGCTCCGTATCCACCAGATTCTTGTCGCATCCCAGGGAAATAAACAAAATCTTCATATTTTTCTCCTGCTGCGGCTGCTTCTGATAAGCCAGCCGCCGTGAATGAAAAGGGCCTCCCTTTTTGGGGGACACCCTCTTAATCCTGTTTCCGTTTTCCGTATTGCTTTTGCCCTGCAGCAGATTATTCCTCGGCTACCGCCTCTGCTTCTGTCTCCTCTTCCGGGGGCAGAATGTGCACTTTTCCCTTATAAAGCTCATCAACCGCCGTGGAAAGCGCCTTATTGTTCCGGGTCTTGACAAGCGGCTCCGCTCCGGCAATCAACTGGCGCGCCCTGCGGCTGGTGGCCAGGACTATGGAATACCGGCTGGTTACCAGCGGCTCATCGTCCATTTCCTGTCCGTTGTTAATAGCATCAATTAATTCCTTGTAAGACGGATGTATCATTCTCTGGTCTCCTCTCTTTCTCTCAGTTCTTTCTGTATCTGTTCGATAAATCCTGCCTGGTGGGCAGCCGTCTGCCGACTGGCCTGGATAATGCCATGCATTTCCTCTGTACAGCGCCTCAGATCATCGTTGATAACGATATAGTCGTATTGTCCCATTGCCGCGGACTCCTCCGCAGCTCTGTCCAGTCTGGAGCGGATCACCTCCGGCGTCTCCGTACCTCTCCCTATCAGACGTCGCTCCAGCTCTTCCGCGCTGGGAGGCGTTACAAACAGCAGCAGCGTATCCGGCCTTTTCTGCTTCACAGCCAGCGCGCCCTGGATCTCGATCTCCAGAATCACGTTCCGGCCTGCGGCAAGCTGTTCTTCCACATAGGCTTTTGGCGTTCCATAGTAGTGATCGACATACCTGGCATACTCAATGAAAGCGTCTTCTTCGATCATCCGGCGGAATTCCTCCTCTGTCTTAAAGAAGTATTCCACACCGTTTTTTTCACCCGGTCTCGGAGTCCGGGTCGTAGCAGATACGGAAAGCGCATACCCTTCATGCCTGCTCAGCAGTTCTTTCATCAAAGTTCCTTTCCCTGCGCCGGAAAATCCGGATACTGCCACCAAAATTCCCTCACTCATGTTCTTCCTCCGCTTCCTCTCTGTCGTCTTTGCCAGCATAATCCGCATTAAATCTTCTGCTGACTGTCTCCGGCTGAAGGGCCGACAGCAGAATGCTCCCGCCTTCCAGAATTATCACCGCTTTTGTCCGGCGGCCCTGAGTCGCGTCAATGATCAGCCCGGCTTCTTTTGCCCGCGTCACCATCCGTTTGACCGGCGCCGCGTCAGGGCTGACTACAGCCAAAATCTTATCAGAATTCACGCCGTTTCCAAAACCGATATTGATGAGTTTTGCCAACTTTCCCTCCTGTCACTTTCTCTCTGCCTATTCTATATTCTGAATCTGTTCCCGTATCTTCTCAATTTCCGTCTTCAATTCGATGGCAATCTCTGAAGTGGCCAGATCATTTGCCTTGGACAGAATCGTATTCGCCTCGCGGTTCATCTCCTGTGCGATAAAATCCAGCTTTCTTCCTACGCCGCCGCCTTCTTCCAGCGCCTGCCTCATGGTGCCTATGTGACTCTTCAGCCGCACTGTCTCTTCATCCGTACAGATTTTGTCGGCAAACAGAATCACCTCCGACGCAATCCGGCTTTCTTCTATCTGAGCGTCATCCAGAAGCTCCTTTGTCTTCTGCTTCAGCCTTTCCTTATATTCCTCCAGAATCTGCGGCGAGCGCTCTACGATTTTATCCACATCCGCCGCCAGCAGATCCAGCTTTTCCGTCAGGTCATTCTTCAGGGAACCACCCTCACGGTCTCTGGACTCGGCAAACTTTTCTCCCGCCTCCCGCAGGACCTTTTCCAGAGAAAGCCACAGCTCTTCTTCGTCCACCGGCTGTTCTTCCATGGTAAACACCTCCGGACAACGGGCCAGCTTCATAACCGACACGTCATTTTCCAGGCCAAAGCTGTCTGCGATCTGTCCGAAAAATCCCATATACTGCCGGGCCAGATCTTCATTGTATTTCAGAAGCACGCGGGACTGAGTGAAATCCTCATAGGTGATAAATACATCCACCTTGCCCCTCTGCATGTAGTCCTTCAGAACGGTGCGGATTGCCGCTTCGAAGAAACTGAATTTCTTCGGCATCTTAATATTGAAATCCAGATAGCGGTGATTGACGGATTTCATCTCTACGGTAATTTTCTTATCCCCATCCTGCAGCTCGGCTCTTCCGAAGCCTGTCATGCTTTTAACCATTTTTATCCTCATTTCCATGGGAAACCCATTCTCATTCATTCTGTATTATAAGCCAACCCCCGCCGTCAGTCAAATGCTTTTCATTTTTCTTTTCTTTTTCCTGCGTTTTACAATACCTGCGGACTGGCCCGAAGGACCAGGTATTGCAATATGCCTATCGTCTTAGGCAAGGACAATTTCTGCTATGAACATGCAGGGGCAACGAAATATGCAATTCTGAACGGAAAAGAGCTGACAGAAGAATTGCTCGAAATGTTAAACCTCTGATTTTATAAAAAGGGCGGGTATCTTCCCCGCTCATGCCGTCCCGGTAATAACTATATTTTTCCAGGATTGCAAGGGGAAGTATACCCGTCCTTTCTGTCCGTTTTCTCAGAACAGCCCGTCCAGTTTTATTCCCTTCCGATAGCTTTCCGCCTCCTGCAGCATGGGCATCAGAGCCGCCAGATTCACCTGGGGATCCAGTGATTTCGTCAGCCGGAAGCCGAAGAACATGTAGCCTCTGTACTTTCCGTACTCATCCATACAGCGCCACACCTCTGTGCGGACCTCTTCGTCGGTGGCCTCCGGCCTGGCCGGACGGCCATTGGAATTGAAGCCTCCGCTGATGCAGATCTGGCTTCCGTACTTCTGTGAAGTTCCATTAGAGAACACAAAGCAAATACCCTCATATCCAAAGATATAAGGGTATGCTTAACGGTCATGCGTTTAGGTATTTCTTCATCTCCGCCTTTATCTTTTCTCTGGCGGCAGTTACAGCACGACCTACGGATTGTTGGCTGCAATGCTCGATTTTCCCTATCTCTTTATAAGTCATTTCATACTCATAGTGGAGCAGGAAACGCCGCCTTTGCATTTCTGGCAGCTTGCTGATAATCCTCTGGAGCAGTTCTGCCCGTTCTTCCTCAAGAATAACCTCCTCAATGCTTTTAGGCTGTCTTACCGCCCGCCAGTTCAGAGTTTCCTCCATAATTTCCGAAAACTCCCTGTGACGGTAATCCCAACCCTCAATTTTCCGTTCGTCAAGTTCCAGTCTCCGAAACGCCATATAGAAGTCATAGGATACGCACAGCTTTTGGATTTTTCCCTGCCCGTCACGAAAACTGATATG
>DVJR01000195.1 GCA_018716575.1 Candidatus Scatomonas merdavium
CAGGGCAATGCAGTCTTACTGGCGCAGGAGATTTTAAAGGCCCGCGGATATTACACAGGTGAACTGGATAAAATGTTCGGAGCCCTGATGAAATCGGCGACTATTGCCTACCAGACCGACCGGAACGGCGGCGCCGGCCCGGTGGACGGAATCATCGGCCCGAAGTGCTGGGCGGATATGATCGCACTGTAAAAAATATGCCCCGGGCGTTATACCTGGGGCTGCATACAATTATAATAATGTAGTAACTAGATTAACACAACGGTATAGTCCCCTTGGCCTCCTGAGAAGGCGGCCGCAGTAGAGCCGAAGTCGATGCTCTGGTTGATATTCAGTTCGGAAGGATCGATGCCCTTCTGTTTCAGCACGTATTCAAAGACCATCTCCGGCATGCCGCCTTTCCGGCCGCCCAGCACGTCAGTACCCTTCAGATCCTCCCATTGAAAATCGTCCGCCGGTTCCCGTGCGACGATGAAATTTCCGGCCCGCTGGGTGAGCTGGGCGAAATTAACTACAGTGTCGTTTGCCCCTTCCAGATAAGCGTAGATGGAAGATTCGGGTCCCATGAAGCCGATGTCGGCTTCGCCGGAAATCAGGGCGGTCAGCACCTTGTCGGCGCCGAAACCGGTGACGAGTGTCAGATTAATCCCTTCTTCTTCAAAATATCCTTCCTCGATAGCCACGTACATGGGCGCATAGAAAATGGAATGCGCCACTTCGTTCAGCGTCACAGGCGTCAGCTCTTCCTGTTCTTCGGCGGGCGGCAGGTAGGAAGAGGAAGCCGTTTTCGAGGAATCTTTTCCACAGCCCGCCAGAATCAGGCAGAGAGCCAGCGGCAGACAGAGAAGCCGTGAAATTTTCTTTTTCATAATAACCTCCAATGATACAAAATCAGCCGGGAATCCTCTGGTCTGATGAAGACTCCGGACAGTGTTATAATATGCGCCGTCTGACAGTCCGGTGAAAGCGGCAGACGGAGCCCGGATGGAAGAAACCGGAGAGAACCGACAGGAATGTTTTGGCAGGGCACGGCTTTTGTGGTATACTGGGGCTGTTTCAGAAGAAGATTCCCGAAGGGACAGAATAAAGGAGGAAAGTATGCTTTTTTTGTGTTATCCGAAATGCAGCACCTGCCAGAAGGCGAAAAAATATCTGGCAGAGCATCAGATTTCCTGTACGGAAAGAAATATAAAAGAAGAGAATCCCACGGCGGAAGAGCTGAGAACCTGGATAAAAGCCAGCGGGCTTCCGGTGAAAAAATTTTTCAACACCAGCGGGATGTTGTATAAAGAGCTGAAGCTCAGGGATCGGCTGCCGTCGATGACGGAGGAAGAGCAGATTGAGCTGCTGGCTACGGACGGAATGCTGGTAAAACGGCCGCTGCTGATCGACGGCAGCCGGGTGCTGGTAGGCTTCCGGGCAGAAGAGTACGGGAAGCTGGCGGAGCAGAAATGAGACGGCCCTTCGGGGTGCCGGAGGATAAATCCGGCGGCCGGGGCCGGGAAAATACGGGATGGCGGATATTACGGAACAGCGAAGATTGCGGAACAGAGAAGATTACGGAACAGCGAAGATTATGGGACGGCGATATGACAGAGCGAAAAGTGCGGATAACGGTTGCGGAAGGCGGCATGACCGTGGAACAGTATCTGAAACAAAATCTGGGATTTTCAAAACGGCAGGTGAGCAGCCTGAAGTTCCGCCCGGACGGCGTCTGCGTCAACGGCGGCAGGCAGCGGGTGAACAGGCTTCTGCAGGCGGGCGACTGCCTGGAGCTGCTGCTGGAGAGCCGGAAGGCGGGCGCGGCGGACGGGGCCGGGCAGACGCTGTACCGCGGGCCGGAGCTGACCGTCCTGTATGAGGACGCGGATCTTCTGGCGGTAGAGAAGCCTGCCGGCCTGGTCTGTCATCATGCCCACGGCCACTACGGGGATACGCTGGCCGACTGGGCGGCTTCTCGTGCGGCAGGGCGCGGGGAGCGCTGGAATGTCCGCATAGTGGGACGACTGGACCGGGACACCTCCGGCGTGGTGGTGATCGCCAGGAATGCGGAGACGGCGGCCCTGCTGGCCCGGCAGCGGGAGCGGGGCGAGATGAAGAAAACATATCTGGCGCTGGTGGAGGGCCGCCCGGAGTCCGGCTGCGGCCAGGTGGAGCTGCCCATACGGAAGGACAGAGAAAGCCTGGTGAAGATGACTGTGGCGCCGGCTGAGGAGAAGGACGGAGTTTCCGCGGTGTGGCTGCCGGCCCGGACCTGGTATCAGGTGCTGGAGACCAGGTCCGGCTGTTCTCTGGTGCGCCTCAGGCTGGAGCACGGAAGGACGCATCAGATCCGGGTGCATATGGCGGCCATCGGCCATCCACTGTGCGGCGACCCGCTGTATGGAAGCGGCTCTGACCGGAAAGGGGATCTGGCGAAGCTCCATGCCTGGAAGACGGAGCTCCTTCAGCCCTTTACCGGGGAAAGACTGTCCTTTACGGCGGAGCTGCCGGATTGGTGTGCGGGATTTTCGGCGCTTTCATGTATTTGACAAATCAGAAATGTTATACTAATATACAGGAAAAGATTGAACAGGAAGATCTGTCCGCAGGCCGAAACAGGGCTGCGGCGTTTCATTTGAAGGATGCAGAGGAAAGAATATGTGTGGAATATGCGGATTTACGGGAACAATCAATGACAGCGGCGGCGCCCTGAAGCGGATGACAGAACTGATTACCCACAGGGGCCCGGACAGCGACGGCTTCTATCAGGATGAGAATATCAGCATGGGCTTCCGCAGGCTCAGTATTATCGACCTGCAGGACGGCGACCAGCCGGTATACAATGAGGACCGGACCCTGGTACTGACCTTTAACGGAGAAATCTACAATTACCGGGAGCTGCGGAAAGAACTGGAAGAGCTGGGACATTCCTTCTATACGAAAACCGATTCCGAGGTGCTGGTACATGGCTTTGAGGAATGGGGGGAGAAGCTGCTGGACCGGCTGCGCGGCATGTTCGGTTTTGCCATTTACAACCGGAAGGATGGCTCCGTCTTTCTGGCCAGAGACTTCTTTGGAATCAAGCCCATGCATTATATGGAGGTAAACGGCCATTTTGTCTATGGTTCCGAGATCAAGAGCCTGCTGGCTTTTCCGGGTTATAAGAAGCGGTTTAATGAAAAGGCGCTGGACAATTATCTGTCCTTCCAGTATGTGGTGCCGCCGGAAACCTTCTACGAGGGAATCAACTGCCTGCTGCCGGCCCATTATCTCTGGTACAGAGACGGCAGGATTGCCATTAAGAGGTACTGGGAGCCCCGGTTCCGGCCGGATGAGAGCATGACGGAGGAAGAGGCGGTTGCGAAGATTGAGGAGGTCTTTGAAAATTCTGTGGAAGCTCACAAGATCAGTGATGTAGAGGTGGGATGCTTTCTGTCCAGCGGCGTGGATTCCAGTTGGGTGGCCTCTTATTTCTCCGGCCAGAAGGCCTTTACCGTCGGCTTCGGAGAGGCCGAACGTTACAATGAGATCAGTTGGGCGGAAGGCGTGGCGAAGGAAAAGGAGCTGGATCACTATACCCATCTGATTACCGCAGAGGAATTCTGGAACGCCCTGTCCGGCGTGCAGTATTTCATGGATCAGCCCCTGGCCGACCCGGCCTGCATCGCCCTGTATTTTGTGTCGAAGCTGGCCAGCGAGCGGGTCAAGGTGGTGCTGTCCGGCGAGGGAGCGGACGAGCTGTTCGGCGGCTACCGCATTTATCATATGCCGGATTCCAATTCCCGCTATCAGAAAATCGTTCCGGCCTTTCTGCGGCGGGCCGTGGGAGCGGTGATGGCTCACATGCCGGATTTCCGTGGAAGGGATTTCCTGGTTCGGGCGTCCCGTCCGCTGGAGGATGTGTTTATCGGAAATGCCTCCATGTATAACCTGAAGGAAAAGAAAAAGCTGCTGAAGCGTCCGGAGCTGGCTACGAATCCCAGCCGGACCTGCCGGCCCGTATATGACCGGGTAAAGGATTATGACGATGTGACGAAGATGCAGTATCTGGACATCAATCTGTGGATGGTAGGAGATATCCTGCTGAAGGCCGACCGGATGAGTATGGCCAATTCTCTGGAGCTGCGGGTGCCGTTCCTGGACCGCGAGGTGTTCCGGGTGGCTTCTACGATTCCGCGCAGGCTGCGGGTGACAGGCGGCACGACCAAATACGCCATGCGGAAGGCGGCGGAGCGTCATCTGCCGAAGGCTACGGCGGAGAAGCCCAAGCTGGGATTCCCGGTGCCCATCCGCGTGTGGCTCCGGGAGGAAAAGTATTACCAGATCGTGAAAGAAGAATTTACCTCAGAAGCGGCAGCGCGGTTCTTTCACACAGAGGAGCTTCTGAAGATTCTGGACCGCCATTATCAGCAGAAAGAGGATACCAGCCGGAAGATCTGGACGATCTACATGTTCCTGGTCTGGTACCGCACCTGTTTCCGGAGAGACTATACCGGGAAGAAGGAAGCGGGCAGTGAGCAGCCTCTTGCAAATTCCGGCAGATAGATTATAATAATGGTGAAAATGCAGAAGGAAATTCTCTTTGGAACGGACGGGAGGAACAGAGATGAATATTGGCTTTATCGGATGCGGCAACATGGCCACGGCCATGCTGGGCGGCATCCTGAAAAATAACCTGGTGCCGAAGGAAAACCTGATGGCGTCTGACAAATCGGAGCAGGCGATGGAGAAAATCCGCAGGGATATGGGCATAGCTACGGCGGACAACTGCCGGGTGGCGGAAAGCGCCGACGTGCTGGTGCTGGCCGTGAAGCCGGTTTATATGGAAGAAGTGATCGAGGAGATCGCGGATGCGGTCCGGCCTGAGACGATAGTGGTGACGCTGGCGCCTGGCAAGACGCTGAAGTGGCTGGACGCCACCTTTGGCAGGCCCACTAAGCTGGTGCGCACCATGCCGAATACCCCGGCCCTTGTGGGAGAAGGGATGACAGCTCTTTGCCCCAATGAATTTGTACAGCCGGAGGAGCTGGAGCAGGTGGCCCGGATATTCCGGAGCTTTGGCAAGGCTCAGGTAGTGTCCGAGACGATGATTGATGTGGTCACGGGCATCAGCGGGAGCTCGCCGGCCTATGTGTTCCTGTTCATTGAGGCCATGGCGGACGCGGCGGTGGCCGAGGGCATGCCCCGGGCGCAGGCCTATGAATTCGCGTCCCAGGCGGTACTCGGCAGCGCGAAGATGGTGCTGGAGACCGGAAAGCATCCGGGTGAACTGAAGGATATGGTATGTTCCCCGGGCGGAACCACCATAGAGGGCGTTCGCGTGCTGGAGGAAAAAGGGCTGCGGAGCGCAGTCTTTGAAGCGACCAGAGCCTGCGTGAAGAAAGCCAGAGAGCTGTAACGGGACAGTCCCGGCACAGCGGAGGGAATCTGAGGGGCGGCAGGCGTATGGAAAGCATATGGAAATACAGAAGGCGCGAAAAAAGGAGCTGCAGGAGAATCTGCAGCTCCCTGTAGTTATTACAGGTTTTTGTTCTGGAAGTCCAGCAGGTCCTTCACGGGGACATCCAGAGCTTCCGCGATATCAAAGAGCCTGTTCAGCGAAATGGAAGTCCGGCTGTTGGGCGCTTCAATGTTGCTCATATGTGTCCGGCTGATATGGACAGCTTCGGCCAGCTCTGCCTGAGTCATTCCTCTTGCCCTGCGATAGTAGGCAATCGTCAGACCCAGGAGGCGCAATTCATTTAAATGCGAATAGTTCATACTACATCTCCCTTTCTGCAGCTAGCTCTACTTTACAGTTTAAAGGTTATGAAACATAAAATAAACAATCCAGCACTGCCGATTAGCAAGCTATATTTTTGCAAAATGGATGAAAAATAAAACTAATGAAAATCCACAGGGTACTTACTTAAAGTGCTGTTGTGATATTTTCCGGAAAATGTCACATCCTCCCCGAACCACTCGGGCGGCTGAAAACGGTTGGCTGCGGCTTCGTCGGGAAATTCGACTTCGGCCAGCCACAGACCCTCATACGGGGCGTCGAACACGTCCAGCTCTATGATGAGAGAATCGGAGCAGGGAAGAAGATAGCGCGTCTTGGACAGGAGAATGCCGTCAATCTTGGACTTCAGATGTCGGTAAGCATCCTCCGTCAGAGGAAGATTATACTCTTCCCGCACCATCATGCCGCTTCCTTTGTAAGTAAGCCAGTATGAGTCGTCCTGCTTTCGGATGCGGACGACAGGGGCAGTGCAGAGATAACCCTGTTCGATCCGGTGGTGCGGATACTGCTCCAGATTATCCGGAAGCTCATGAAGCAGATATTTTCGTTCGATCTCCATAGGCAGCCTCCCTCCTTTCAGACAGGGCGGAAATATTTTGCCGCTGATTTTATTGCTAACAGTTTACCATATTTTTTCGGAAAAGTCACGGAATACAAGCCCAAAAAACTGGTGCCGGAGGCGGTCATCTGTAGTATAATAGAGAAAATGTGAACAGAACAGGAGGAATGTGATATGGCAAAGATATATGTGTTTCTGGCAGACGGCTGTGAGGAAATTGAGGCGCTGACGCCGGTAGATCTTTTGCGCCGGGCCGGCAATGAGGTCTGTACGGTGTCAGTGATGGGACGGCAGACGGTCTGCGGCAGCCATGGAATCGCCATCGGGGCGGATGCGATTCTGGAGGAGGCTTCCCTTGCGGACGGAGATCTTTTTGTGCTGCCGGGAGGTATGCCGGGGACGAAGCATCTGCTGGAGAATCAGACACTGGCGGCGCTGCTGAAGCAAAAGTACGGCGAGGGAAAGAGGCTGGCGGCCATCTGCGCGGCTCCCTGGGTGCTGGGAAATCTCGGAATGCTGCAGGGTCGGAGGGCGGTCTGCTATCCGGGGATGGAGGAGCATCTGACAGGAGCGGCGGCTCTTTCCGTACCTGTAGTGACGGATGGGCCGGTGACGACTGCCAGGGGTGTGGGCGCGGCCATTGATTTTGCCCTGGAGCTGATCCGGCTGCTGAACGGGGAAGAGAAGGCCGTGGCAGTCAAAGAAGAAGTGGTGTATCCCTACGGCTGCTGATCTGCTTTAAAATCCAAGTTTGTGTCTTGCGCTTTCACGGTGTTTATGCTATACTTTTCTAATGACTGCAACGGCAGAAGTATGTCCGAATGAGTAAAGGCTTGAAAGATACTTTCTATATACATGAAGGAGGAACTTATTAAAATGAGCGTTCAGGTTGAGAACTTGGAAAAAAACATGGCGAAGCTGACGATTGAGGTGTCCGCAGAAGAGCTGGAAAAAGCGCTGCAGGGAGCGTATCTGAAGCAGAAGCACAACATCAGCATTCCGGGCTTCCGGAAGGGCAAAGTGCCGAGAGCTATGATCGAGAAAATGTATGGAGCAGGCATCTTTTATGAGGATGCAGCCAATGCCCTGATTCCGCAGGCATATTCTGATGCTGTAGCGGAGAGCAAGCTGGATGTGGTATCACAGCCGGAGATTTCCGTGAGTCAGATTGAGAAGGGCAAGCCCTTTATCTTTACTGCAGAGGTGGCTGTGAAGCCGGAGGTAACCCTGGGTGAGTACAAGGGACTGGAGGTGCCCAAGTCAGATCTGACCGTGACCGATGAAGAGGTTGACGCGGAACTGCAGAAGGAGAGAGAAAAAAACGGAAGAACGATCACAGTGGAGGATCGTGGGGCCGAGATGGGCGACAAGGTGACCATTGATTTCGAAGGCTCCATTGACGGTGAGCCGTTCGAAGGCGGATCAGGCAAGGATTATCCTCTGACTCTGGGGTCCAATACTTTTATTCCCGGATTTGAGGAGCAGCTGACAGGCGCGAAGCCGGAAGATGTGGTGGACGTTAATGTGACCTTCCCGGAAGATTACAATGCAGAAGAGCTGAAGGGCAAGGCCGCCGTATTCAAATGTACGGTTCACAAGATTGAGGCGAAGGAGCTGCCGGAGCTGGATGATGATTTCGCAAAGGATGTATCGGAGTTTGATACTCTGGACGAATACAAAGCGGATATCCGTTCCGGACTGGAGAAGAAGAAAGAAGAAGAGGCGAAGCGCACGAAGGAAGACGCCGCTGTGGAAAAAGCTATCGCCAATGCAGAGATGGACATCCCGGACGCTATGATTAAAACACAGGCTTCCAATATGGTCGATAATTTTGCCAGAAGGCTGCAGTCCCAGGGCATGACTCTGGAACAGTATATGCAGTATCTGGGACAGACCATAGATCAGCTCATTGATCAGATGAGACCTCAGGCTCTGAAGCAGATTCAGACCAGACTGGTACTGGAGAAGGTGGCCGAGGTGGAGAACATCGAAGTATCCGATGAGAAGATTGATGAAGAGATTCAGCGGATGGCCAAGATGTACAATATGGAGGCTGACAAGCTGAAGGATATCATGGGTGATTATGAGAAAGAGCAGATGAAGAAAGATCTGGCCGTTCAGGAGGCAGTGACCTTCCTGGCAGACAATGCGGTGGAAGTCGATGCGCCCGCAGAAGCGGCCGGGGAAGAAGCACCCGAGAAGACAGAAGAATAACGGATAATAGGAGGCGGTCGCATGAGTTTGGTACCTTATGTCATCGAGCAGACCAGCCGGGGCGAGAGAAGCTATGACATTTATTCCCGGCTGCTGAAGGACAGAATTATTTTCCTCGGAGAAGAAGTGAACGATGTATCGGCCAGCCTGATTGTGGCGCAGCTTTTGTTCCTGGAATCGGAAGATCCGGGCAAGGATATTCATCTCTATATCAACAGCCCGGGCGGTTCCGTGACGGCGGGAATGGCTATTTACGATACCATGCAGTACATCAAGTGCGATGTGTCCACGATCTGCATCGGCATGGCGGCGAGCATGGGAGCGTTCTTGCTGGCAGGGGGTGCCAGGGGAAAGAGAATGGCGCTGCCGAACGCGGAGATCATGATTCATCAGCCTTCCGGAGGAGCGCAGGGACAGGCCACGGAGATAAAGATTGTGGCAGAGCATATCCTGCGGACGAAGAAGAAGCTGAATGAGATTCTGGCGGCCAATACAGGACAGCCGCTGGAGCAGATTGAGATCGATACGGAACGCGACAACTATATGTCCGCTGAAGAGGCGAAAGCATATGGGCTGATTGACAACGTAATTACGAACCGGTAAACGGGTAGATGAGGGTGTTTCAAAACACGAAGAAAAACAGGCTTCGTTATTTTGATGCACCCTTTTGGCCGTTCGAAAAGAAAAGAAGCGGCGGAATATCAGAAAGGAATTGGTAAAAACATGGGAATCAAGGGGAATGACACCCGAATCAGGTGTTCTTTCTGCGGAAAGACCGAGGATCAGGTAAGAAAGCTGATCGCCGGACCGGACGGAGTATATATCTGTGACGAATGCATTGAAATCTGTGCGGAGATCATTGAAGAGGAATTTACCGGTCTTCCTCAGGCGGATGATACGGAAATCAACCTGATGAAGCCGATTGAGATAAAGGAGTTTCTGGATAATTACGTCATCGGGCAGGACGAGGCAAAAAAGGTGCTGTCTGTGGCAGTTTATAATCATTATAAGAGAGTTCTGGCGGAAGATAACAGTGATGTGGAGCTGCAGAAGAGCAATGTTCTGATGCTGGGACCCACGGGGTCAGGTAAAACGCTGCTGGCTCAGACGCTGGCAAGGCTTCTGAATGTACCGTTTGCCATTGCGGATGCTACGGCGCTGACCGAAGCCGGGTATGTGGGCGAGGATGTGGAAAATATCCTGCTGAAGCTGATCCAGGCTGCCGATTATGACATTGAGCGAGCTCAGCACGGTATCATATATATTGATGAGATCGACAAGATTACCAGAAAGTCAGAGAATGCGTCCATCACCAGAGACGTGTCGGGAGAGGGCGTACAGCAGGCCCTTCTGAAGATACTGGAGGGAACTGTGGCCAGTGTGCCGCCCCAGGGCGGAAGGAAGCATCCTCATCAGGAGTTTCTGCAGATCGACACCACGAATATACTGTTTATCTGCGGCGGAGCTTTCGAAGGGCTGGAAAAGATCATCGAAACGCGCCAGGATACCAAATCCATCGGGTTCAATGCCTATCTGGGCCGGGAGAAAACAGACAATGTGGGAGAAATACTGCGGCAGGTCATGCCGGAGGATTTTATCAAATTCGGTCTGATTCCGGAATTTATCGGCCGAGTGCCGGTGGTAGTGACGCTGGATGCGCTGACGGAGGACGCTCTGGTGCAGATCCTGAAAGCGCCTAAAAACTCTCTGGTGAAGCAGTATAAGAAGCTGTTTGAACTGGACGGCGTCTCTTTAAGCTTTGATGATGATGCTTTACGGGAGATTGCCAGGGAATCGCTGGAGAGAAAGACGGGAGCCAGAGGGCTTCGGTCCATTATGGAAAAAACAGTTATGGATGTGATGTTCGAGACACCTTCGGACAACACGATTCAGGAATGTCATATTACAAAAGCTGCGGTAGAGGGGAAGGAACCACCTATGCTGGTACACGGGGAGCCGTTGCCGGCACCCAGGCGTGCCAATAAGGCGCGGGCCGGACGGCCGGGGAGATCCGAGACCGCGTAAGGAGAGAAAGTCATGAGTGATCTGATTATTATGCTGCCTGCCATCGCTCTGAGGGGCACGACGATTCTGCCGGATATGATCGTACATTTCGATATCAGCCGTGTGAAATCAGTAAAGGCGGTAGAGGAAGCGATGCTTCACGATCAGAAAATATTTCTGGTGACGCAGAAGGATACGGAAGTGGAGGATCCCTCCCAGGCCGATGTCTATAAAATCGGAACAGTGGCGGCTATCAAGCAGGTAGTTAAGCTGCCAAAGGGTCTGCTGCGCGTTCTGGTGGAAGGTCTGGAGAGGGCGGAGCTGCTGGGCTTTGAGCCCAGGGAGGATATGCTGGAGGCGGAGATTGTAACCTTTGACGGCGGTGAAGAGGAACCGCTGCCGGCCAATGCGAAGGAGGCCATGCTTCGGAATCTGCGGGAGATGTTTGCCGTATACTGCCAGGAGAGCCAGAAGATCAGCCGGGAGCTGATGCTGCAGATACTGGATTATGAGGATGTGGAAAAACTGGTGGATCAGATCGCCATCAACCTTCCGGTGTCTTATGAGCAGCGTCAGAAGCTGCTGGAAGCGGTGCGCCTTCAGGACCGTTATGAGACGCTGAGCGTGATTCTGGGAAACGAGGTGGAAATTCTCCGCATCCGGGCTGAGCTGCAAAGCCAGGTAAAGGCCAGAATAGATAAGAATCAGAAGGAATATATTCTCCGGGAGCAGATGAAGCTGATTCGCGAAGAGCTGGGCGAGGATAATGTTCAATCGGAGATTGAGGACTTTAAGGAAAAGGCGGAGAAGCTTCGTGCACCCAAAGAGGTTAAGGAGAAGATTCGTGATGAAATTCGCCGTTTTCAGAATGTGATCAGCAATCCGTCGGAGAGTGCGGTGATTCGGGGCTATATCGAGACACTGCTGGGGCTGCCCTGGAATAAAATGTCACGGGATAATCACGATCTGAAGAAAGCCCGGAAAATTCTGGAGGAAGATCACTATGGACTGCAGAAGGTGAAGGAGAGGATTCTGGAGTATCTGGCGGTCCGCACGCTGACGAAGAAAGGCGACAGCCCGATTCTCTGTCTGGTGGGGCCGCCGGGAACCGGCAAGACCTCCATCGCCCGCTCGGTGGCCAAGGCGCTGAACAAGACGTATGTACGTATCTGCCTGGGCGGCGTTCGGGATGAGGCCGAGATCCGGGGACACAGAAGGACTTATGTGGGAGCCATGCCAGGCAGAATCGCCCAGGGGCTCCATCAGGCGGGAGTCAAGAACCCGCTGATGCTGCTGGATGAGATCGACAAGGTGAGCAGCGACTACAAGGGAGATACCTCCTCGGCGCTGCTGGAGGTGCTGGATTCCGAGCAGAACAGCCGTTTTTCCGATCACTATGTGGAGATCCCCATTGATCTGTCGGAGGTGCTGTTCATTGCTACGGCCAATAACGTGCAGACTATTCCCGGCCCGCTGCTGGACCGGATGGAGCTGATTGAGATCACCAGCTATACGGAGAATGAAAAGGAACACATCGCGAAAGAGCATCTGGTGCCCAAGCAGATGAAGGCCAACGGAATACAGAAGGACCAGCTTACCATTTCGGACAAGGCCATCAGTGAGATCATCAGCGGCTATACCAAGGAAGCGGGAGTGCGTTCTCTGGAGAGGAAGATCGGACAGATCTGCCGGAAAACGGCCCTGAAGATTCAGGAGACGGGCGAGAAGAAGGTTTCCGTGACGGTGCGGAATCTGGAGGAATTCCTGGGACGGAAGCGGTATAACGTCACCATGGCCAATCCGGAGCCGGAGGTGGGAATCGTCCGCGGCCTGGCCTGGACCAGCGTGGGCGGCGACACCCTGCAGATCGAGGTCAATGTGATGCCGGGCAAGGGCAGCTTCAGCCTGACAGGGCAGCTCGGCGATGTGATGAAGGAATCGGCGCAGGCGGGTATCAGCTATATCCGTTCAGTGGCGAAGGACTACAGTATCCGGGAGGATTTCTTTAAGAAACACGACATTCACATACATATTCCGGAGGGAGCGGTGCCAAAGGACGGCCCGTCTGCCGGAATTACCATGGCTACGGCCATGGTGTCGGCCATCACTGAAGTGCCGGTGCGCGCCGACGTAGCCATGACCGGCGAAATAACCCTGCGGGGCCGCGTGCTGCCCATCGGCGGCCTGAAGGAAAAACTGCTGGCGGCCAAGAAGGCAGGTATTCGTACGGTTCTGGTGCCGAAGCAGAACAGGCCGGACGTGCAGGAAATGGACGCGGAGATTACGGACGGCCTGACCATAAAGTATATGGAAACCATGGATCAGGTGCTGGAGGCCGCGCTGGTCAGAGAGTGAGGGACAATTCATGATTATAAAACAGGCATCGCTGGATATTGTCTGCGGCGTGACCAGCACTCTGCCGGATACAGGCCAGCCGGAGGTGGCATTTGCCGGAAAGTCCAATGTGGGTAAGTCATCTTTGATTAACGGGCTTATGAACCGGAAGTCTCTGGCGCGGACCAGTTCTCAGCCGGGAAAAACTCAGACTATTAATTTCTACCATATCAATGGAGAGATGTATCTGGTGGATCTGCCTGGTTATGGATATGCGGCTGCTTCTGAAAAGGTAAAGGCCGGCTGGGGAAAGATGATCGAGAGGTATCTCCATACTTCCCGGAATCTGAAAGCGGTGTTTTTGCTCATTGACATTCGCCACGAGCCTTCGGCTAACGACCGGATGATGTATCGCTGGATTCTGGATCAGGGTTACCGCCCTATCGTGATTGCCACAAAGCTGGACAAGATCAAGAGAAGCCAGCTGCAGAAGCAGATAAAGCTGATCCGGACAGCGCTGGAGATGGAGCCGGACGGCATGATTCTGCCATATTCCGCTCAGACGAAGCAGGGACGCGAGGAAATATGGGAAGTGATTCGTTCCCTGGCGGCGCCGGAGAGCAGATGCGGCGCGGAAAACGGAGAATAACAGTATGGGAATTATCAGAGCAAGAAAGCTCGGCTACGATTATTTTCAATATGAGGAAGAGGGCAAAGAGCCGGATATCACTCACGCTATAGAGGATGTGGATCTGGACATTCAGGCCGGACAGTTTATTGCCGTACTGGGACACAATGGCAGCGGCAAATCCACTCTGGCCAAGCACATGAACGCCCTTCTGGTTCCCACGGAGGGAACCATGTGGGTAGATCAGATGGATACAGGCAACAGCGACGATATCTGGAAAATCCGGCAGGAGGCCGGAATGGTGTTTCAGAATCCGGATAATCAGATTGTGGCTTCTGTAGTGGAAGAGGATGTGGGATTTGGTCCGGAAAATCTGGGCGTGCCGACAGATGAGATCTGGCGGCGCGTGGATAAGAGCCTGGCGGCCACGGGTATGGTAGCCTATCGGAAGCATTCGCCTAACAAGCTGTCAGGCGGACAGAAGCAGAGGGTAGCTATTGCGGGTGTCATGGCTATGAAGCCCAAATGCATTATTCTGGACGAGCCCACAGCCATGCTGGATCCCAATGGCCGCAAGGAAGTGCTGAAGGCGGTGCGGGAGCTGAATCAGGCGGAAGGGGTGACGGTCATCCTGATCACCCATTATATGGAAGAGGTTATTTATGCCGACAAGGTATTTGTGATGGATGAAGGACGGATTGTCATGCGGGGCACGCCGAGAGAAGTATTTTCTCAGGTGGACAAGCTCAAGGAGCTGCGCCTGGACGTGCCGCAGGTGACGCTGCTGGCCTATGAGCTCCGGAAAGCGGGCGTCCCGGTGCCGGAGGGTATCCTGACGACGGAAGAATTGGTGGATGTATTATGTCGATAAAACTGGAACATGTAACCTATACTTACAGCCCCGGAACGGCTTATGAGATTCATGCCCTGAAGGATGTTTCCCTGGAGATCCCTCAGGGGCAGTTTCTGGGCGTCATCGGCCATACGGGCAGCGGAAAGTCCACGCTGATTCAGCATTTCAACGGTCTGATGCGGCCTACGTCGGGCAGAGTGCTGTATAACGGCGCGGATATATGGGGAGAAAATTATAAGCTGCGGGAACTGCGCTTTCACGTGGGACTGGTTTTTCAGTACCCGGAGCATCAGCTCTTCGAATCGGATGTGATTACCGACGTCTGTTTCGGCCCGAAAAACCAGGGGCTTTCTCCGGAGGAGTGCAGGAAGCAGGCGGAGCGTTCTCTGCAGCATGTGGGGATTCCGGAAGAGCTGTACGAAAAATCGCCGTTCGATCTTTCCGGAGGGCAGAAGCGGAGAGTGGCCATCGCGGGAGTGCTGGCCATGAACCCTGACGTGCTGATTCTGGATGAGCCTACGGCCGGACTGGATCCCAAAGGACGGGATGAGATTCTGGACCGGATACAGTATCTGCATGAGACGCGGGGAATTACGATCATTCTGGTATCCCACAGCATGGAGGATATCGCCCGGTATGTGGAACGGATCATCGTTATGAATCAGGGAGAAAAGACGTATGACGGGACGCCCCGGGAAGTGTTTTCCCACTATAAGGATCTGGAAAAGATCGGCCTGGCGGCGCCGCAGATGACGTACATCATGCATGCGCTGGCGGACAGGGGAATGGATGTGGACGTAAACGCAATAACAGTTGAGGAGGCCCGGGATTCTATTCTGAAAGCCCTGGGCAGACAGATAGGATAACGTTATGATAAGAGATATTACGATAGGCCAGTACTATCCTGCAGATTCCATACTGCACAGACTGGACCCGAGAGTAAAAGTGATCGGTACCATTGTGTACATCGTTTCACTGTTTCTGGTGAACAGCTGGGGCTATCTGCTGGGCACCGCGTTTCTGGCGGGAGTGATCCTGCTGTCAAAAGTGCCGTTTTCCTTTATGGTGCGCGGCCTGAAGTCTATCGTGGTGCTGCTGATCATCACCATGGCATTAAATATCCTGTTGACGCCGGGTGATGTGCTCTGGCAGTGGGGCGCCCTGCGGATTACCTGGGACGGCCTGGCTCTGGCGGGACGCATGGGCATCCGTCTCGTTTACCTGATACTGGGCGCGTCCGTGATGACACTGACCACTACGCCCAACAAGCTGACGGACGCCATGGAGAGCCTGCTGAAGCCTCTGACGAAGATTCATGTGCCTGTGCATGAGATTGCCATGATGATGTCCATAGCTCTGCGTTTCATCCCGATTCTGCTGGAGGAGACGGACAAGATTATGAAGGCCCAGATGGCCCGGGGCGCGGATTTTGAATCGGGAAACCTGATCAAGAAGGTGAAGGCCATGGTGCCGCTTCTGGTGCCGCTTTTCATCTCGGCATTCCGCCGGGCCAACGACCTGGCTCTGGCCATGGAGGCCCGGTGTTATCATGGCGGCGAAGGCCGGACGCAGATGAAGCCTCTGCGGTATAAAAGGCGGGACTGGATTGCGTATGGAGTGCTGCTGGCCTATCTGGCCGCGGCAATTGTCATGGGCGTGGTGCTGAAGTGGTAAAGAGGCAGTTTGGAAAGGCGTCTGCGCCAGAGTGTACGGAGGAGCGGCGAGATGAGAAGAATTATGATGAGGGTGGCCTATGACGGCACCGGCTACTGCGGCTGGCAGGTGCAGCCCAACGGCCTGGCGGTGCAGGAGGTGCTGAACCGTTCCCTAAGTGAACTTCTGAAAGAGGACATTCATACCATCGGCGCCAGCCGGACGGATGCTGGCGTTCATGCCAGGGGAAATGTGGCGGTATTTGATACGGAAAGCCGGATGGCCGGGGAGAAGATCGCCTTCGCAGTGAATACCTATCTGCCGGAGGATATCCGGGCGCAGGGCTCCAGAGAAGTTTCCGCCGAGTTTCATCCCCGTTTTACCAGCACGGTGAAAACCTACGAATACAAAATCCTGAACAGGAGATTTGCCGATCCCACCAGACGGCTGGACAGCATGTTCTGGTATGGCCGCCTGGATGTAGAGGCCATGAAGGAAGCGGCTGCTCATCTGGCGGGAACCCATGATTTCAGGAGCTTTGCGGCCTCTCACGGCGCGGCGGAGAATACGGTGCGGACCATTTACGATATCCGGCTCTGGAAAGAAGAGGATATGATTCATCTGCGGATTACCGGAAACGGTTTTCTTTATAATATGGTGCGGATTATCGCCGGAACCCTTCTGGAGGTGGGAAAGGGCAGCATCCATCCGGAACAGATACCTTGCATTCTGGAGGCGAAAGACAGGAGCCAGGCGGGGCCCACGGCACGGGCCTGCGGGCTGACGCTGCTGGAAATCCGCTATCCGGAGTGGAATCTGTGAAGAGCGCCGGACAGATGGAAAAATGGGGAAGCCCGCATGAATACGGCGGATATGTGGAAAATACATGTAAAAAATGGTTGACACACACGGGTGCGTATAATATAATAAATCAGTGTGGCACCTTGTCGGATTTCGGCGTTATGTATCTCCCAAATACAGAATCCCGGACGGCAGGAGGCACCAGATTGAACATGGAAGCCATAGCCCCGGCAGAAGTGTTCCGTATATGTGAGGAAGCCATACGGACAGTGGCGGAGACACAAAAGGCGGATGAGAGATCCGCATTACGTGAGATTATTAAGGCAGTTATAACACAGGAGGTTATATCCATGAACACATTTATGGCTAATCCGGATAAGATTGAGAAAAAATGGTATGTTGTCGATGCTACGGATTGTACTCTTGGACGCATGGCTTCAGAAGTAGCGAAGGTTTTGAGAGGAAAGAACAAACCGGAGTTCACTCCTCATGTAGATACCGGCGATTATGTGATCGTCATCAACGCAGAGAAGATTAAAGTATCCGGCAAGAAGCTGGATCAGAAGATCTACTACCGTCATTCCGAGTATGTAGGCGGAATGAAGGAGACCACCTTAAGAGAGCTCCTGGCCAAGAAGCCGGAGAGAGTCGTTGAACTGGCAGTCAAGGGCATGCTTCCCAAGGGACCCCTGGGCAGAGCTATGCTGACAAAGCTTCATGTGTACGCTGGCGCTGAGCATCCCCATGCAGCTCAGAAGCCGGAAGCGCTGACATTTTAATGAGGAGGTAAAGGACATTGGCTAGTGCAAGATACTATGGAACAGGAAGAAGAAAAAAATCGATTGCAAGAGTATATCTGATGCCGGGCACCGGTAAGATTACGATCAATAAAAGAGACATTGACGAGTATTTCGGACTGGAGACCCTGAAAACCATCGTTCGTCAGCCTCTGGCCGCTATCGACAGCGTTGACAAATTCGACGTGCTGGTAAATGTACACGGCGGCGGTTACACCGGACAGGCCGGAGCTATCCGTCATGGAATTTCCCGTGCGCTGCTGCAGGCAGACGCCGAGTACAGACCGGTTCTGAAGAGCGCCGGATACCTGACCCGTGATCCGCGTATGAAAGAGCGTAAGAAATACGGTCTCAAAGCCGCTCGTCGCGCGCCTCAGTTCTCCAAGAGATAATTTATCGACAATTAAAGAAATTAGCAAAACCCTTGAAAGTCCAGTATTTTCAAGGGTTTTCTTTATGTCAAGAATGTTTTTAAATGGCTTAAAATTGTGCAAAAAAGCGGTCTATAGCACTCAATAGCACCCAAAAATAAAATCATGAAA
>DVJR01000196.1 GCA_018716575.1 Candidatus Scatomonas merdavium
CTTACTCTGCCGTGATAAGTCGTTGGGGTCGGAAAGAGAACTGTCCGACGAAGGAGTTTTCTCTTTCCGACCCCGATTTTAGACTTATCGCGGCAGGGTTTAGTTTATCTTTGACCCGAAACCGGCAATCGTAAAAACAGAGGCGTACCTTTCCGTTCGGGTTGTATTAACCTGCGCCTTCCCCGCAAACCGGAATTTACATCAGCTCTTCCAGCTTCTCCCGGATCGCCAGGATGAAGTCGCGGCTGTTCAGCACCGTGGGATTCTCCAGCGTGGTGATCAGCGCCAGGTCTTTCGTCATCTTTCCGGATTCGATGGTGGAGATGGTGGCCTCCTCCAGCTTATCCGCAAATTTCTGCAGCTCCGGAATCTGATCCAGCTCTCCTCTCTTCCGAAGGGCGCCGGTCCAGGCGAAAATCGTCGCCACAGAGTTGGTGGAGGTTTCTTCCCCTTTCAGATGCTTGTAATAATGGCGCTGCACCGTCCCGTGGGCCGCCTCATACTCATAATAGCCGTGGGGCGATACCAGCACGGAGGTCATCATGGCCAGAGAGCCGAAGGCCGAAGAAATCATATCGCTCATCACGTCGCCGTCATAATTCTTGCAGGCCCAGATAAATCCTCCCTCCGCTTTCATGATGCGGGCTACGGCGTCATCAATCAGGGTATAGAAATAGGTGATGCCGGCTTTCTCAAATTTTTCTTTGTATTCGTTCTCATAGAGATCCGCGAAAATGTCCTTGAACCGGTGGTCATACTTCTTGGAAATGGTATCCTTGGTGGCAAACCACAGATCCTGTTTCGTATCCAGCGCATATTCAAAACAGCTCTTCGCAAAGCTCTCAATGGAATTATCCAGGTTATGCTGTCCCTGAACCACGCCGCTTCCCTTAAACTCATGCACCAGAATGCTGGATGCCTCGGAGCCGTCTGCCGGCGTGTAAACCAGCTCTACCCTGCCAGCGCCCGGAATCGTCATTTCCGCGTTCTTGTAGACATCGCCGTAAGCATGACGGGCGATGGTGATCGGCTTCTTCCAGTTCTTTACACAGGGCTCAATTCCCTTTACTACGATGGGCGCGCGGAATACAGTGCCGTCCAGAATGGCACGGATGGTTCCGTTGGGGCTCTTCCACATCTCATGGAGATTGTATTCCGTCATGCGGGCTGCATTGGGAGTAATGGTGGCGCACTTTACGGCAACGCCGTATTTTTTGGTAGCCTCCGCCGCATCAATGGTCACCTGATCCCCGGTCTCATCCCGGTGCTCCAGGCCCAGATCATAATATTCTGTTTTTAAATCCACAAAAGGAACCAGCAGCTCATCCTTGATGATCTGCCAGAGAATCCTCGTCATTTCATCGCCGTCTATTTCAACCAGCGGTGTTGTCATCGTTATCTTCTGCATGGTATTCCTCCTTCATCAGCTAAACGGACTGTCGTCCGGCATTTTTCCCTGTAAATTATACAATCCTCCGCAAAAAGCTGTCAAGCTGAAATTCCCCCCACCCCTGCAGGTTATGGGGAAGCCCCAGATCCCTGGCCGATTCCTTCAGCAGCATTTTTATTTCCACATTAGTCAGCAGAGGGTCCTTTTCAAGCGCGAGCGCAATAGCGCCGGCCACTGCCGGAGTAGACATGGAAGTCCCGCTTTTTGCCACATATTTTCGTCCTCCCCACCCAGGCGCACAGGATATGATATTCATGCCGGGCGCCACCAGATCCGGCTTGCAGACACAATCCTTCGTCGGTCCCCTTCCCGAAATGCCCTGGCCTGCCGTGAGCATATCTGAGGACCCCACCGTGATAACCTTACGGCTGCTGCCCGGCGCTGTCACGCTCCCGGCTGCAGGTCCCAGATTTCCGGCCGCTGTTACCACATGAAGGCCGTCGTCCCACAGCCGTTCCACACCTGCTATAAGCGCTTCATGGAGTGAAGGTTCTTTTTCTGTTGTACCTACAGATATATTGACGATCCGTATTCCATAGGTCTTTCTGTTCCGGCGGATCCATTCCATGGCCCGCAGTACATCATCCTTCTGACCGTTTCCCCTCCTGTCCAGCACCTTCAGGGCTATGATCCGGCTTCCAGGAGCCGCGCCGCAGTACTGACCTCCCCCGGCGGATCCGCTCCCGGCTGCGATACCCGCTGTATGCGTTCCGTGTCCATTGTCATCATAGGGCTGTTTTCTGCCATATATGAAATCCCGGAAGCATATGATCCGGTTGTCAAAATCCATATGCGGGAAAATTCCGGTATCCAGCATCGCAATACCGATTCCCCTACCCGTTAATCCATATTGATTCATACTAAAAAGTCTCCCTGAGATTGTATATATTAAAATATTCAATCTCAGGGAGAACGTCAGCCGCCGGTTTTCCGGCATTTTGCATCTGCTTTCCTTCGCTTTCGCGATTATTCCAGGATCAGCTTTTTCAGAAGCTCTCCTGCCATGGCCGGATTGGCCTTGCCTTTCATTTCCTTCATCACCTGGCCCACCAGAAAGCCCAGAACCTTTTCCTTGCCGCCCCGATACTCCTCTACAACCTTCGGATTGCTTTCCAGAACCTTTTTCACTACCTCTTCCAAGGCGCCCGCATCGTTGACAGTCTTCAGGCCGTGCTCGGTCACATAGGCCTCCGGATCGATATCCTCTTCAAACACCTTTTCAAATACTTCCTTGGCTACCGTGCTGTTGATGGAGCCGTCCTCTGTCATGGCGATCAGCCCTGCCAGATGCTCCGGCGAAAAGCGGATCTGCTCCGGCTCCTGCCCGTGCTCCTTCAGAAGCCGCAGAGTCTCCACCATCAGCCAGTTGGATACCTTCTTTGGCTTGCTTCCCAGAGCCACTGTAGCCTCAAACAGATCGGCCAGCTTCTTGGTGCCGGTCAGGATCGACGCATCGTAGGCCGGAAGGCTGAACTCCTTCTCATATCTGGCCTGTTTCTCAGGCTGCAGCTCCGGAAGGGATTCCCGAATCTGCTCCATCCATTCGTCGCTGATGACCACCGGAGGAAGATCCGGATCCGGGAAATACCGGTAATCCTGGGCGTCCTCCTTGGAACGCATAGGGTAGGACTCTCCCCTGGCGTCATCCCAGCGGCGGGTCTCCTGCATAACTGCCTTTCCCTCCTCCAGGAGATCGATCTGCCGCGCCTGCTCGCCCTCAATGGCCCGCGCGATGGCTTTGAAGGAATTCAGATTCTTCATTTCCGTCCGTGTGCCGAAGGTGTCGCTGCCTTTCTCCCGCACAGAAAGGTTGACGTCTGCCCGCATGGAACCCTCCTGCAGCTTGCAGTCGGAAGCCCCTACATACTGGGCGATCATACGGAGCTGTTCCAGATAGGCAATGACCTCTTCGGCGCTTCGCATATCCGGTTCAGATACGATCTCGATAAGGGGCACGCCGCTCCGGTTGTAATCCACCAGAGAACAGTCCTCCCATTCATCGTGGATCAGCTTTCCGGCGTCCTCCTCCATATGGATTTCATGAATCCGTACCTTTTTCTTTCCGTCCCCGGTCTCGATCTCCAGCCAGCCGTCGTGGCAGATGGGCAGGTAGAGCTGGGAAATCTGATAGTTCTGCGGGTTATCCGGATAAAAATAGTTCTTCCGGTCAAATTTACAATACTGGTTGATCTGGCAGTTTGCCGCCAGGCCCACGGCCATGGCGTATTCCACCACCTGCTTATTCAGAACAGGAAGAGAGCCCGGCATTCCGGTGCAGACCGGACAGGTATGGGTATTGGGCTCGCCGCCGAATTCGGTAGAACAGCCGCAGAAAATCTTCGTCTTTGTGGCCAGCTCCACATGGACCTCCAGACCGATCACTGTTTCATATTCCCGTGCCATTACGCTTCCCCCTTTCCATCCGCCTGTACATCCTGACGGTCGCTGTTGTACAAACGTTCCCAGGTATAAGCCGCCCGAAGCAGCTTCTTCTCGCTGAAGCAGTCGCCTAAGAGCTGCATGCCCACCGGAAGCCCTTTCGCATCCTTCCCGCAGGGAACCGTGATGCCCGGCAGTCCGGCCAGGTTGGCGGAAACCGTATAGATATCGCCCAGATACATCTGGATCGGATCGCTTAAGGACTCTCCCAGCCGGGGAGCCGCCGTGGGCGCCGCCGGAGCCAGAATCATATCATAGGACGCAAAAGCCTTGTCAAAGGCCTGTTTGATCAGGGCCTTTGTCCGCAGGGCCTTCAGGTAATAAGCATCGTAATAGCCGGAGCTCAGCACGAAGGAGCCCAGCATGATCCGGCGTTTGACCTCCGGGCCGAAGCCCTCGGAACGGCTCTTCTTGTACATATCGTGAAGGCCCTCATAATCCTCCGCACGGTAGCCGTATTTGACGCCGTCAAACCGCTCCAGGTTGGAGCTGGCCTCCGCGGAAGCGATCACGTAATAGGCCGGGATCGCGTAATCCAGCATCCCCAGATCGAATTCTTCCACCACCGCTCCGTGGGACGCCAGAATATCCGCCGCCTTCAGAATCGGCGCTTTCACGCCTGCATCCAGTCCCTCTCCGAAATATTCCCGCGGGATACCGATCTTCATACCGGACACGTCCTCCTGCAGAGCGCCCAGAAAATCATAGTCCTCCAGCTCCACAGATGTAGAATCCTTCTTATCATGAGAAGCGATCACCTGCAGAAGAGCCGCGCAGTCCGTCACATTCCCGGCCACCGGCCCGATCTGATCCAGAGAAGACCCGTAGGCGATCAGCCCATACCGTGAAACCGCGCCGTAGGTAGGCTTCATGCCTGTCACGCCGCAGAAGGAGCTGGGCTGGCGGATAGAGCCGCCCGTATCGCTGCCCAGGGCGCAGAGCACCTCTCCCGCCGCTACAGCCGCGCAGGAGCCGCCGGAGGAACCGCCCGGCACGTGCTCCGGATTGGCCGGATTTCTTGTCACGCCGAAAAAAGAGGTCTCCGTGGTGCTTCCCATGGCAAACTCATCCATATTCGTCTTTCCGACGATAACCATGCCCGCCTTCTCCAGATTTTCCACGGCCTGGGCGTCATAGGTGGGTACAAAATTATACAGTATCTTAGAAGCGCAGGTGGTTTTCAGACCCCGGGTGCAGATATTGTCCTTTACCGCCACCGGAACCCCGGCCAGCGGGCCGGACAGCTCCCCGCTCTCAATCCTCTTCTGCACTTCCGCGGCGCGTTTCAGCGCGCCCTCTTCATCAACCGTGATAAAAGCGTTGATGGTTTTGTCCTTTTCCCGGACCGCGTCCAGGGAAGCCTTCACCGCTTCTTCCACGGAAAGCTCTCCCGCCTTTATTTTGTCAGAGAGCTGTACAGCAGTCAGTTTCATCAAATCCACGTGTATTCCCTCCTCTATTCTACCGTTTTCGGCACCTGATACTGCCCGTCCCTCTGTTCGGGAGCGTTGGACAGAAGATTTTCCCGGTCGTCTCCGTTCGTAACCACGTCCTCACGGAAAACGTTGTGAATGGGAAACACATGGGACATGGGCTCCACGCCCGTGGTGTCCAGCTCTTCCAGCTTGTCAATATAATTCAGCATTTTCTGCATATCTTCCCTGGCCTGCTCCTTTTCCTCTCCGGACAGCTTGAGCTTCGCCAGGATTCCCACATATTCAATGGTTTCATCCGTAATCCTGCTTGCCATGTGGCGCTCCTTTCCTCTTCCCCGGCTCTGCCGCCGCAGAACCGTCTTTTTCTCATCTGCCGCCGCGGAAAACCGCAGCTCCCGGCCCCGGCCTCCACGGCAGAAAAGTACCTGTTAGCCAGTATACAACAAAACGGGCCTGTTTGAAAAGCCCCAATCCATAATTTACTCCCGGCCGTTCTCCTGCGCCCTTTCCGCCATCCGGCACATGAGCCTCCCAAGCGCCAGCGGCCACAGATAGCACAGCCGCACCTGGAAGCTCTGCATCCTGCTGTGACAGATCACGAACTTCCGGGAACCGATCCGCTTCGCCAGCCCGGCTCCCACCTTTGCGGGATCTGCCATGAATTCCTGCGGCACTGGAAGAGGCGCTGAGGAGCAAGTACGGGTCAGGGGAGGATGAAACAGGTGAAAGGTGATGCCCCGCTTCCGGTATTCAAGATCCAGACATTTTGCCAGCGCTTCCAGAGCCCCTTTGCTGGAGGCATAGGGGCTGATGCCGGAAAATCCCGTAACGCCTACGCCGGAGCTGGTGAAAATGATTTTTCCCCGGCCCCGGGCTTCCATAACCGGCAGAACCGCCCGGGCCAGATGCAGCGCTCCGAAATAGTTGACGTCCAGAACTCTTCTGTACAGATCGTCCTCCGCCTGTTCAAAGGACTGGAACGTGCAGAGACAGGCATTGTGAACGGCGATATCCACCGTTCCCATACGTTCTGCCGCCTCCCGCACACATTGTCTGACTCTCTCCGCATCCCGGACGTCACAGACGAATGGATAGAGGCGGCCCGGATACTGCCCGACAAGCTCCTCCAGCCCTTTTCTCTCCAGATCCAGAACCGCTGCGCTGTGGCCGTCCTCCAGAAGCTGCCTTACCAGATGCCAGCCGATTCCCTGATTTGCTCCTGTTACCAGGATATTTGCCACCTACACCACCCCCTTGTCACGGAAAAACCGGGCAATCTGCTTTCCGGCCTCCCTGCGGAACCGTTCTTTCTTCTCTTCGGTGAGTTCTCCGCACATCAGCCAGCGCTCCGTATACAGAAATACATGCGCATAATACTCTACAGCCAGCTCCGCGCAATCCGCCTGCCCGAACAGACCCCGCTCCGCCAGAGCGGAAAATATTTTCTGCTGAAAATGAAGCGGCCGCTCAAACATCCATTCATCATAAATTTTCTCAAACTCCCTGCTATTCTCCCTCTCCATCCGCAGCAACCGGAGTATGGAATTGCAGAACTCATCCATCAGATACTCTTCAAAAAATCCCCGCGTCACTCCGTCTCCGAATCCGGTTCCAGGCTGCCAGGGAGCGGCCAGCTCCCGTTCCATCCGGTTCATCAGCCCTTCCGCCTTCTCTTCAAATCTCCGAAGCAGAACCTGCAGAATTTCCCGCTTGCCGCGAAAATAATAATACATCGTGCTTTCCTTAATCGGCACCCTGCCGCAGATATCACGGACGGACACCGCGTCGTATCCCCGTCTGGAAAACAGGGTCAGAGAAATCTTCAGTATTTTTTCTTTCGTCTCCTGCGCGCTCATAAACAGCCTCCTGTCTAACGGTTGTTAGATACTATTTTATCTAACATTCGTTAGATTTTCAAGCGCCATTTTTTCGTGTGCTTCTTTTCGCTT
>DVJR01000197.1 GCA_018716575.1 Candidatus Scatomonas merdavium
CGGACGGATGTTTTCCGGGGAAAATCTGTTCCAGAACCGCTATACGGCGATGGGGCAGGGAATGATTGCTTTTGCCTCCAGCTTTCCAGGTTCCATCCGTGAGTTCCATATTTCGCCGGGACAAGATATGGTTTTCCAGAAGAGCTCTTATCTGGCGGCCGAGGGCGGAGTGAATCTGTCCGTATTTTTTAATAAAAAGCTGGGGAGCGGATTCTTCGGCGGCGAAGGATTTATTATGCAGAGAACTTCCGGACAAGGCATTGTGTTTGCGGAATTTGACGGTTATGTGGTGGAATATGACCTGAAGCCAGGGCAGCAGATCGTTGTGGATACCGGACATCTGGCTGCCATGACCCCGGGATGCAGCATTGATATTCAGACAGTTCCGGGGCTTAAAAATAAGTTTCTGGGCGGGGAAGGGTTCTTCAACACTGTCATTACGGGACCCGGAAGAGTATGGCTGCAGACCATGCCGCTGTCAAATGTGGCAAAGACGCTGCGGCCCTTCCTGCCAGGCGGCGATAATTAAGAAATTTCAGAGCGTAACACTGAACGGAATACAGACAGGGCCATGACCGGAAAGGTTGTGGCCTTTCCTTTTGTGCGGCCAGGCATGCCATCAACGGTTCCGGCAGCGCGCAGGCGGCTGTCCAGGGAGAAAGCATCCAGGTAAACGGGACGATTGTGGAGAATAACACCGCATACGGCGGTCAGCGCGTCAGCACGGCCATGCATTATTAGGTGGCGGAGGATCACGGATTTACAGATATTGCGGATTTTGTCGTGCTGGATGAGGACGGTTCTGTTAGCCTGCCGGTGGAGGGCGGCACGCGGCTGACGGAAAATCTGGTGGGCGCTCATTTTCCGGAGTATGACGGCTATCTGGTCCTTTCCCGTTTCATTCAGGCTGATCCTGCTCTTTTCCCTGTCAAAAAAAGACACGCCGAAGGGAGACACTTCGTAAGGAAGTTGTCTCCCTTATGTTTTTGTAGTCAGCCAGTTTGATTGAATTAGTGGGATAATTGAATCGTAACGGAGGATTACATAATGAAAAACTTTATTGAAGAATTTTACTACGGAAACATCGAGCCGCAAGCGAGAAGCACAAAACAAAATAAGGCTGTTCAAAAACAAATGAAAATCCTGATGACGAATGAAGATTTTTTGACAACAGCGCTATCTGATAAAAACAAAAAGCAATTTCTCGACTATGTAAACGCTTGGAGCATTGTTAACGGAGAATCTAATTTAGACAGTTTTATTATGGGATTTCGCTTAGGAGCTAAATTTATGCTTGATACTTTCGTCACTTCCGAAACCCCTTTTGAAGATTTATTGAGGGAGTGACAGTGATAAAAGAAAAATATTACATAGTGCTTGAGGAATATGAGCGTAGAATGATTATTAACAGCCTGAACGAATTAAGAAACCGTTTGATTGCTGACGGAAGATACACAGAAGCAGTTGACGAAATTTTGCTTAAAATCATAAACGCAAAGAAAAAGAAGTTTAAAGTGATCTGCAAAGGATGTATTATGACTCAGAGAGGGAGCAGGATTAGCCTGTCTCCTTCTTTTTCGGTTTGTTCTGATTGAATGATGCTGGATAAATCTGATATAATGAAAACAGTTATGAAGGAAAGAAAATAAAAAAGCAGAAAAGGAAGGAACGAAGCTATGAAAACGAACAGACCGAAAAAACGGCCGCCCAGGCTTTCTACCCGGATACTGCTGGCGGTGATTGCTGCGGCGCTGGTTATAAACGGCTACTGCGCGTGGCAGATACTGGGGAAACCTCTGCAGACGGAACAGACTCAGACGGCGGCGGATGTATCTTCTGAGGAGCAGGAGCTTCTGGAGGCGCAGGCAGAGCGGGATCAGGAAATTGAGGAATCGGATTCTGTGGGATATGCACCTTCCGGGTCAGAGCTGCAGGACTGGGAAGCGGGAACAGTTCATGACGAAAGCAGTGCGCTGGATGCTCTGGCAGCGTTGCAGTACAATATGAATATTGGCAATGTCAGGGAAGAATATCGGTGTGTGGACAGGCAGACGGTCGGGGTTCGGGATTATTATACCATGCAGCAGTACTGGCAGGGTGTTCCGGTACTGGGCTATTCGCTGGTCATGGACGTGGACAGCAGCGGCCAGGTGAAGGGCATTGACGGAACTTATTATGAACTGGAAGATTTTGAGCCTTCTGCTTCTCTGAGCGAATCTGAGGCAAGAGACGCTGTCGAATATTATCTGGACCGCACGGTGGGGATGGAGGAAGGATCCTATGAGCTGCGCAGCGAGGGTCAGGTTATCGCTGTGCTGAATGACGAGCCGAAGACAGCGTATCAGTTCTATCTGGTGGATGCCTTTGCGGGAGATCCGTACAGGAGCCTGCTGGTGGACGGGAATACGGGAGACATCCTGACAGATAACGACTGGATACTCACCGAGGCAGTCAGCGGTACGCTGACCGGGCAGAGGACCTCCCACCAGAATGTCGCGTACTGGAAGGACAGTGACACCTCTTATAAGCTGTATGATGAGGGCAGAAACATACAGATCTATTATACAACAGCCTCTTCGCTTTCTCCTTCCCAGGTCAATGACAGCAAACTGGTACTGGAGCATGAGGAAGAAAGTCCGGCAAATTTTGACAGAAGTGCTGTAGACGCACTGGCCAATCTGCAGGCTACCTACGATTATTATCTGGCAAACCTGCAGCAGCAGGGAGTGACAGGAGATGCGGATACAAGCCTGAAAGTAATTACCAATCTCCAGAATTATGGCGGCTCCAATGTGAGCAATAATGCCTTCATGTCCGGCACGCAGCTGATGGGTGTGGGAGTTGCCGGAAGCAATGCTTCAGCTACAAAATCGGCGGATCTGGACGTAATGGGCCATGAATATACGCATGGCGTGGTAAACGCCAGAACAGGAAACCGTCTGCTTCAGGGTGCGCAGAACGGACAGCAGTCAGTTCAGTATGCGATTTCCGAGTGCATGGCGGATATCATGGGGGAGTTTGTAGAGGATTATTCGGATGATTTTCTACTGAATAATTCCTGCGACTGGGTGCATGGCAGCCGCAGTATGATTCAGCCGTCCGGCAGTTATCTGGACGACGCTGAGAATTTCATAGAAGGGACGACAGACTGTCATTACGGCATTACGATTCTCAGTCATCCGGCTTATCTGATTGCCAATGGCATCAGCGGAGATTCTTCCAAAGCTATAGACAACGAAACAATGCAGAAAATCTGGTATACAGCTATTATGAGATTTGACGGAAATACGGATTTTCAGGCGGTTCGGAGAATTGTGGAAGAATTAGCCTGTGAAGCCTGTTATGGCGGAGGGTATCAGAATGGCGATTTGTCGTTCAGCCTGACGGAAGCGCAGCTGGAATGCATTCTGGATGCCTTTGACCGGACGAATATCAAAACCAGTTACAATCTGGTGCTTTCTGAGAACGCAAGCCTGACCGTTTATGATCAGAATCATGAGCCATATGACAACTATCACATTACTGTGACACAGATGCAGGGCGAACAGGTGCTGTCCCAGGACGTACACAGCACAAGCCTGCAGCTGAGCCTGAGGCCGGGTCTTTACAACGTACATCTGGAGGATCTGGCAAATGAGGATCTGACGAAGGATGTGACGCTTATTATCAACAATGAAGATGCTGAGAGCAAAATAGATTATCAGAATGCCGGCGTAGTTGAGACGGATTTCGGAACGGATCCCAGAGATGTGGTGCTTGTGCTGGATGTTTCCGGAAGTATGGATGGAACGCCTCTCTCTGAAACGAAGAAGGCTGCTGTGAAATTTGTGGAGACTGTTCTCGAACAGAGCGGCAATACCCGCATTTCCCTGGTTACATACAGCGGAACAGCATCTCTGGTAATGCAGGCTGAGAACAGCATACCCAGGCTGCGAAGCGCAGTCAACAGTCTGGCGAGCGGCGGCAATACAAATCTTCATGCGGCTTTAGAGCAGGCACAGAGTGTATTGGACGGCCAGCGTGCGGATACCAAAATGATCGTAGTCATGAGCGATGGCCTGCCAAATGAGGGTCCTTCGGAAGAGGGAAGCTATACGGAACCGATCATCAGTCTGGCCGATCGGATAAAGCAGAATAACATACTGATTTACGGCATGGGATTTTTCCATAACTGCAGCTCTGACGAGCTGGCACAGGGTCAGGCGCTGATGGAGGCGATTGCGTCTCCCGGCTATCACTATGAGGTCAGTGATGCGGATACCATTACCTATGTGCTGGATGATGTGGCTCAGCAGGTGGGAGGAAATCAGTATCTGTATATCAGGATTGCCTGCCCGGTAGATGTGACGGTGGAAAAAGCGGGAGAGGTTTTAAGCTCTGACGAACGGCAGCTTTCTACAAGAACCTCCTTTGGAACGCTGATGCTGACAGGCGAGGGGGAGGAACAGGAAAAGATACTCCGCCTGGATGCTGCGAAGGATTATGAAATTACGATTGAGGGAACCGGCCGGGGAACCATGGATATTTCCATCGGATATCCTGACGAGGAGGGCGATTATTCGGACACCAGATATTTTGAAAATGTACCCGTTACAAAGCGCTCCTATTTTTCCATGAATACGAAGGAGGGACAGTGGGTAGATCTGAAGCAGGACGGAGACGGAGACGGCGTGTTTGAAAAAAGCTACAGCGCACGTGCCAATTCGGTGGCAGTAGACAGTGGAGAGAGGACGAGAAATATCTTTCTCATTGTATTGACCTTTCTGCTGATCGTGTGGGCGGTTCTCCACATATTTAATGCTTACAGGCGTTATCAGCGGAACCGTTTCTGCGGCCAGTGCGGGGCAGAGGTGAAGAGCAGGCAGAAGTTCTGTCCGAAATGCGGCGCATCCGTGCAGAGGCTGCCGTTGATTGATTTTGGAATCATAGGCTATCCAAAGGAAAAGAAAGCGTTTAAAATTACCAAAATCGTATTTATCTGTATCTTCGGGGTGATCGGGATCGGAGGAATCCTGCTGTTTCGTTCGCCCGCCTGCACCGCCTACCGTCAGCTGACAGACGGACAGTATCGTTCGGCAGAGAGGATTTATGAGAATGCGATTCAGAATACTCTTGTGAATGAAAGGTATTTTGATCTGCTGTCGGATGTATATCTGAATCGCGTGGAGCAGGCAGAGAAGAACGGCGAGATTTCCGAAACAGAAGCGATGGAAGCGTATGAAGTGGTATCCGGGATGACCGGAGAAGAGTAAGAAGCAGGACAGGCCCGCTGTCTCAGCCGATGCATTTTCGTATAACTGAGGCGGCGGGCCTGTTTCAGGTATCTGAAAGCGTTTACCTCTCCTGCAGAAATAAAATATGGATTTGCCGTTGGAGTCCCTGACCAGGAATATGACGGGGTCTATCTGTTAAAATAAATGCAGGTATTTGGAAAGCCCGGGCAATATGGCTTGTGTAAAAAAGCGGAAATTATTATATCCAATCTTCTGATGTAAGACCAGGCACGCGACTGAATTCTCCCGTATTATGCGTAATCAAAATGACGCCTCTGGAGATTCCCTGGGCGGCAATCTGTATATCATATGGTCCGATTGGAGTTCCATTCTTTTCCAGAAAGCCGCGAAGTTTACCGGCAATCACAGCATCTTCTGTAGTAAACGGCAGTAATTGAAAAGGGGAGAGGAACATCGCCAGTTTATGCCGTGTCTTATCCCCCCAGTTGCTTTTCTCGGCACCATATTCAAGTTCAAATACAGTAATAGCCGAAATAAGGAAATCGGAAGGGGGACAGGACAATATCCTTTCCGTGAGCTGCGGATAAGTGTTTTTCATGAAATAAATGCAGATATTTGTATCTAAAAGGTACATTATAATTCCTCACGCTCCGGAATAGTGTTCCATGAGGGCTGTTCTCTGTCAGCCATAAAATCTGAAGGGAAAGTACCGATTACCTGCCTGGCTGCAGCCCACGGGTCATCAGCGGGAAAAGCAATATAAACATCGCCTATTTTATTGATACAGTATTCTTTCTTGTCTGTTTTCATTTCCTGTGGAATACGAATCGCCTGACTGTTTCCATTCTGAAAAACTTTGGTAGTAGTCATAAGATATGCCTCCTTTCGTGTGTGTACGAAATGTGTGTACAATAATATTTTATGCCTGAAAAGAAATAATGTCAACAGCAATCATATTTTGCCAACCGCGTCCTCCTGTGCTATACTCTATCTGAAAAATACCGGAGGAGGACGAGATGATTTCTTTTGAAAGCGATTATATTGCTGGTGCGCTTCGCCACAAGCTGGTCAACCGGGGAAGAGGATCTGGAAGAGCTTCGGAGAACTCTGGAGGAGCTGCGGTAACGTGCCGCCGCTGCCTTATACAGAATCAGGACAGGAGTGCGTAAGCGGGATATGTGCGGAAGATACTATACAGATCGGAATATGCGTGCGGAAACGGAAAAGCTGGTACACCATCTGAAGTGGAGCACGGAAACGAAGCGGACCGGAGATATTCTGCCCTCCCGGCCGGCGGCGGTTCTGCGGGGCGGGGAAAATGGCCTGGTGGCAGAGGAAATGCTGTGGGGCTTTCCGCGCTTCGAGGGAAACGGGCTGATTATCAACGCGCGGGCGGAAACGGCCCTGGAGCGGAGAACCTTCCGGGAAAGCGTGCGGCGAAGGCGCTGCGTGATCCCTGCCCGGGGCTTCTATGAATGGAATGCCGTTCGGGAAAAGTTTTCTTATGAGCGCCGGGGCGGGGCTGTGCTGTTCATGGCAGGGTTTTATCAGATGTATCAGGGCCGGAATCGGTTTGTGATTCTTACGACGGAAGCCAATGCTTCGGTTCGGGACGTACATGACCGCATGCCGCTGGTGCTGGAGCCGGAGGAGCTGGAAAGCTGGGTGCTGGATGATCTGGCGGCGGAGGGGATTCTCCGCCGGGTTCCGGCGCTTCTGAGAGTCCATGCCGATTATGAGCAGATGAGCCTGTTTGAATGAAGCAGTCAGAGGAGGAATGCGAGATGTTTCAGCGGATTGCCGTTACGGCCTGCTCCGACGCCCTGCCGCCGGAGCGCCGGGGAAAAGTGGAAGAGCTGCTGGAAATTCTGCGGGAGATGGAGCTGGAGCCGGTCTGCAGCCGGTATATTTTTTCGGACCGTGCGCCCTTTGGCGTAGACGGAAGAAAGCGGGCCGGAGAGCTGGAGAGCTTTTACCGGGATGCATCCATCGGGGGAATCTTTGACATTTCCGGAGGAAATCTGGCCAATGAGCTTCTGGATGAGCTGGATTATGAGCTTCTGCAGAGAAATTCGAAGCCCTTCTGGGGGTACAGCGATCTGACGGCGCTTCTGAACGCCGTCTATGCCCGGACCGGCAATCCGGCCTGGCTGTATCAGATCCGGAATATGACCGGGAGTGACGGAGCGCGCCAGAGGGAAGAATTCGCGGCGTATCTGTCGGGAAAAGACAGAAGGCTGCTGGAGGTGCCCTGGGAGGGCGTCCAGGGCGGTCACATGGAAGGCGTTCTGATCGGCGGCAATATCCGCTGCTTCCTGAAGCTGGCGGGAACGCCCTATATGCCGTCCTTTCAGGGAAAGCTGCTGTTCCTGGAGAGCCGCAGCGGAAGCGCCGCTCTGATGGCTTCTTTTTTCAGCCAGATGAAGCAGATGGGCGTCTTTCAGAAAATAGCGGGCCTGCTGCTGGGCACGTTTACGGAGCTTGAGAAAAACGGCCAGACGCAGGAGCTGCTGCGGGTGGTCAGGCAGGCGGCCGGAACGAAGCTTCCGGTGGCGAAAACCCGCGCGGTGGGCCACGGGGAAGATTCCAGGTGTCTGATCATCGGCAGACCCTATGCCTGCAGCTTCTGACTGGAGCGGTATCGGAAAAAGCCGTATTCCGTTTTCCATACCGCGCGCAGAGCCTGGCTTTGCACCTTCTTTTTTTGTTCGTATGATAAGTAGTACAAAGAAAGAAGGAGGAAAGGCGGATATGCAGAAAACAGGAAAAGTGTATGGCTACGTACGTGTATCGACCAGGGACCAGAATGAAGAGAGACAGTTGATTGCCATGCGGGAATACGGTCTGGCTGACAGCCAGATCGTGACAGAAAAGCAGTCTGGCAGAGATTTTGAACGGCCGAAGTACAGGCAGCTTCTGAAAAAACTGAAATCCGGGGATACGCTGGTGATCAAAAGTATAGACAGGCTGGGCAGAAATTATGAAGAAATTCTGGAACAGTGGCGGCTGCTGACGAAAGAACGACAGGTCAGCCTGGTGGTGCTGGATATGCCGCTTTTGAATTCAGGCTCAGAACGGGATCTGACAGGGACGCTGATAGCTGACATTGTTCTGCAGCTGCTGTCCTATGTGGCGCAGACGGAACGGGAAAATATCCGGCAGAGACAGGCAGAAGGAATCGCTGCGGCGAAGGCCAGGGGCGTCCGGTTCGGGCATCCGCCCATGGACATGCCGGAGGGCTTTGAGGAGCTGAAGCGGCAGTGGACAGAGGGAAAGATCACATCCCGGCAGGCCGGGAAGCTTCTGGGCGTCAGCTATCAGACCTTCCTGCGCCGGGTGAAGGGCGCAGGAAAGAAATGAAGCTGCTTTCAGAAGAGATTACGCTTCCAGAAGAGCGGGCAGCTCCCGGATGGAGTGAATCACGTAATCGGCCTGTTCTGTTTTGCCGAAACCGTAGGCCGCATGGATAAAAGGTACACCCGCTTCATGCGCGGCCTGGCAGTCGCCGTCGGTATCGCCCACATAGACGGCGGCGGAAAGGCCGTTTTCACGGACGACGGTCCGGATGTTGTCGGCCTTGGCCCGGCCTGTGTCGCCGGGACAGAGATGGCCGGAAAAATAATGGCCCAGCCCGGTGGCTTCGAGAAAACGCTCGATATAGCCCGCCTGGCAGTTGCTGACAATATAAAGCGGAAAGCGGGCGGAAAGGACGCGCAGGGTATCCTCCAGTCCCTCATAGGGAAGAGGGGGATTCTTTTTCAATGCTTCATCCTCGGCGATGAAGCATTTTTCAAGAAGTTCGTTTCTCCGTTCGGGGCTGCACCCGGCGAACAGGATAGCTCCGATTTCATCGAGAAGTTTTCCGAAGAGCTTCTTCAGGTCGTCGCCGGTGATCTGCAGATCCAGATCCGGCTCCCCGCGGAACAGATCGCTCCAGGCGCGGGCTACGGTATCCGTACAGTCCCAAAGCGTTCCGTCTACATCGAAAATGATACTGTCTGTCGTCATATAGGCTCCTTTTTTCTGATTTTTTTGTGAACGGTCAGAGCCCCGGCGGAAATGATCCGCAAAGCCGGAAGATAACCAGTATCATTTTAATAAGATTTTCTTAATAATACAATATTTATTTTGCTTTTTCCGGTGTTTTGTGGCATGATAATATAGAGTGCATACGTGCCGGCGTTTGCGGCACCGGATAATGGGTGGATTAAGATGCTGGAAGAGATAATTGAGCCTCTGCTTCGGTGGTATCAGACGAACAAAAGAATATTGCCCTGGCGTGCCGGGAAGAATCCCTATTATATCTGGGTTTCTGAGATTATGCTCCAGCAGACCAGAGTGGAGGCGGTAAAGCTTTATTTTCAGAGGTTTACGGAAGAACTGCCTTCTCTTCATGAGCTCGCGGTCTGTCCTGAGGAGAAGCTTCTGAAGCTCTGGGAGGGGCTCGGCTACTATAATCGGGTCCGCAATATGCAGAAGGCAGCTATATGCCTGGAAGAACGGTACGGCGGCAGTTTTCCTGCTGACTGGAAAGAGCTTCAGAAACTGCCGGGAATTGGAAGCTATACGGCGGGGGCAATTGCTTCCATCGCTTTTGGAATTCCGGTTCCGGCAGTGGATGGCAACGTACTTCGTGTTCTGTCCAGGATCCGGGAGGATGACAGAGATATTTCCAGTCAGGCGGTAAAACGCCAGGTGGAAGAAGAGCTGTTGGCCGTGATGCCGTCAGAGATGCCGGGAGAGTTCAATCAGGCGCTGATGGAGCTGGGAGCGGTGGTTTGTGTGCCGAATGGTACTCCAGGCTGTGACCGGTGTCCGGTTCGGGAGTTCTGCACAGCGCACCGCGATGGCCGGGAATTGAAATTTCCTGTGAAAGCGCCGAAAAAGGCGAGGCGGATTGAAGAACGGACGGTTCTGCTGGTGCAGGACGGAGAACGGATCGCGCTCAGAAAGCGGCCGGAGAGAGGACTCCTGGCAGGTATGTATGAATTTCCCAATCTTCCGGGAGGTTTAAGCCGTGAAGAGATTCTGGGATGGGTGAGGGAAAGAGGAATGACTCCGCTGCATATTCAGAAGCTGGAGCGTGCAAAACACATTTTTTCCCATGTGGAGTGGCACATGACCGGCTACGCGGTGCGGGTCGCTTCTTTTGAGGGAGCACAGGCAGGTGAACTGATTCTGGCGGATGTAGCGCGGGCAGAGAAGGAATATCCCGTTCCATCAGCGTACAGAGCCTACGCCCGTTATATGAATCTGAAGCTGGGCCAGAAGGAAAAAAATCAACAGAGGAAAAGAAAATGAAATTATTGACGATTGCAGTACCTTGTTATAATTCAGAAGCCTATATGAGAAAATGTATCGAATCACTGCTGGTTGGCGGTGAAGATGTGGAGATCCTGATTGTGGATGACGGTTCCACAAAGGACAGGACGCCGGAGATCGCAGATGAATATGCGGAAAAATATCCGACTATTGTCCGTGCAATCCATCAGGAAAACAAGGGGCACGGCGGTGCGGTGAACACAGGAATCGCCAATGCTACCGGGCTGTATTACAAGGTTGTGGACAGCGACGACTGGGTAGATGCGGAGGCGTACAAAAAGATTTTGAGGACGCTGGATTCTATTATCCGGGGGCCGCAGACAGTGGATGTGCTGTTCAGCAATTATGTATATGAAAAAGAAGGAGCCCGGAAAAAGAGGGTCATGCGCTATGTGAAATCCTTTCCGGAGAATACGGTATTTGGCTGGGAGGATATGAAGCGTCTGGGACCGGCTCATTACGTGCTGATGCATTCCGTTATTTTCAGAACGGCGCTGCTGCGGGACTGTGGGCTGCAGCTGCCGGAGCATACGTTTTACGTGGATAACCTGTATGCATTTATTCCGTTTCCGCTGGTGCGGACTATGTATTATCTGAATGTAAATTTCTACCGCTACTATATCGGACGGGCCGATCAGTCGGTCAATGAGACGGTTATGATCGGCCGAATGGATCAGCAGCTCCGGGTCAACAATCTGATGATTGACTATATGGGTCAGCAAAAAGGGCTTCGCGGCAGACAGAAGGAGTTTATGATTCATTCTCTGGCGATTATTATGACAGTTTCGTCTATTATGCTGATCCGTTCCGGCACAGAAGACAGCCTGGAAAAGAAAAAAGCACTCTGGGAGAACTTAAGGCAGCAGGATCTTATGACATATCTGAAGATCCGCTGGGGTTTTACCGGGGCAGCCATGAATCTGCCTGGAAAGGGCGGCCGGAAGCTGTCGGAGTACGGATACAAGCTGGCGCAGAAGGTGTATGGTTTTAATTAACAGAAAGCAATAAGAAGTACTGGGAGGACAAATAGCAAGCATGGAAGTTGATTTAGAACATTTGCGTAAGCCCTGCACCTGCGGCAGGGCGCATGAAATATCTGTGAGGGGAATCTGGATTGAATCCGGGGCCTCCGGGCGGCTGTATGAGATGCTGACGGAGGGTGAGCTTCGGGAATTTACGGCTCCGGTGATCGTATGGGACGACAATACCAGCGAAGCAGCGGAAGAAATACTCGGTGATGTGTCAGAGATCTGCCAGGAGATATGCCTGTCTGCCGGAAATCTCCGGGCAGACAGCAGAAGTGTGGAGATTCTGGAGGAAACGCTGCCGGAAGAAACAGATCTGATTCTGGCTGTGGGAGGCGGAACAATTCATGATCTGAGCCGATACGTAGCGGCACAGCGCAGGATTCCGTTTTTGTCTGTGCCTACCGCTGCCAGCATGGATGGCTTTCTGTCCACAACGGCTGATCTGAGTCAGGATGGTATGAAGAAACGGGTACCGGCCCGGGCGCCGCTCTATGTATTTGCCGACACGGATATTTTTTCAAAGGCTCCATACAGGCTCACAGCGGCGGGAATTTCCGATTTGCTGGGAAAATATATCTGTCTGGCGGACTGGCGTATTGCTCATGCCGTTACCGGAGAATATATCTGTGAAGAAATATGTTCTCTGGAATATAAGGCAGTCAAAGACGTTGTAAAGCGGCTGGACGATATCCGGGAAGGGGATGCAGAAGCATGTGAACGTCTGATGTATGCTTTGCTGTTGTCCGGGCTGGCCATGCAGATGGCGGGCGGCCCCCGGCCGGCTTTTTGCGCGGAGCACCATCTGTCCTGCCTGTGGGAAATGGAAGTAATCAACGAAAGTACGGATGCCCTGCACGGAGAACAGGTGGGCGTGGGACTTTTGCTTGCAGAGAAGTATTACAGGCGGATCCAGAAAGCCATTGAGAACGGGCGCTGCGAAATCCGGCGTCATGAGGGGCTTGAGAAGGAACTGCTGCAGACCACCTTTGGAAGTCACGGACTGTATGAAGCGGTAATGGACGAGAACACGCCGGATCCGCTGGACGAGGTAGATCCGGAAAGGCTGCGGCGGGCTTTTTCGGAAATCGCTGAGATTCTGGACGACATTCCTTCCAGGGAACGTCTCATGGATATGATGGAAGAGGGCGGATGCCGTGTATCCCTTTCGGAAATCGGCCTGCCGGAGAGTCTGGAGGAGGAATCGCTGGCGCTGGCGCCATACGTAGGACGGCAGATGAGCCTTCTGCGGCTTGGCAAGCTGCTGGTTATCTGACGAAGAGAAAGGAATTCAAGATATGAGGGCAGGAACGGGATACGATGTACATAAGCTGGTGCCGGGCCGGAAGCTGATTCTGGGCGGTGTGGAAATACCATTTGAACTTGGGCTTCTGGGACATTCTGATGCGGATGTTGTAACGCATGCCATTATGGATGCGCTTCTGGGAGCGGCAGCCCTGCATGACATCGGCTATCATTTTCCGGATTCCGATCCGGCCTATAAGGGCGCATCCAGCCTGAAGCTGCTGGAAAAAGTGGGGGAAATGCTGGAGAAAAAGCTGTATCTGATCGATAATATCGATGCTACGATTATTGCGCAGAAGCCGAAGCTGCGCCCCTATCTGGATCAGATGGCGGAAAATATAGCCGGCGTTCTGCACCTGGAGCGGGATCAGGTGAATATCAAGGCCACAACGGAAGAGGGGCTTGGCTTTACCGGAACCATGGAGGGCATAGCGGCTCAGGCGGTCTGTGCCTTAAGCGGCGCCCTGGATGGCTGTGGTATACTGGACAGCCGTATGGGACAGACTTGTAGGGGATGCGGCGGAGATTAACGTTGACTTGTCCGGAATTCCGTGATAGAATCAACCCCATAAGGGAGTAGTCAGCGCGGAAGCGTGACGGAGCCAACACCCGGAGAAGATCTCCTGGCTTTGTATGAAATGACGAGACTTATCTGCGGCATCACAGATAAGTCTTTTTCTATCCGCGCAGAAAAAAAGGAGGAACCTGGATGAAAGAGTACCTGGCTGACGTACAGGAAGTCATGGAACAGCAGCAGACCGGCGAAGAGGGCTTAAGCTCCCGGGAAGCCGGGGAGCGGCTGCAGAAGTACGGAAAAAACAAACTGAAAGAGGGAAAAAAGGAAAGCCTGATTCACAAGTTCCTGATGGAGCTTAAAGATCCCATGGTGCTGATCCTGATCGCCGCTGCGGTGATTTCCGGAATTACATCCGCCTATTCCGGCGAATCCTTTGCCGATGTGATTATCATCATGATCGTGGTGGTCATCAATGCGGTATTAGGTGTATTTCAGGAGAGCAAGGCAGAGAAGGCCATCGCCGCGCTGCAGGAGATAGCTGCGGCCACGTCGAAGGTCATTCGCGACGGCCATCAGGTGACGCTGCGGAGCGAGGAACTGGTTCCCGGCGATATTGTGATTCTGGAGGCCGGAGATTCTGTTCCGGCTGATGCAAGAATTCTGGAAAGCGCCAGCATGAAGATTGAAGAGGCGGCGCTGACCGGAGAATCAGTCCCGGCCAACAAGATCAGCGGAAAGCTGGAACTGGACGGGAAGAAGGATATTCCGCTGGGCGACCGGAAAAATATGTGCTACATGGGAAGCACGGTGGTATACGGCAGAGGCCGCGCCGTCATTACCGGAACGGGAATGGATACGGAGATGGGCAAGATCGCCGATGCGCTGGCCAATGCCAAGGAGGGCGATACGCCTCTGCAGCGGAAGCTGAATCAGCTCAGTAAGATATTAAGCGTGCTGGTGCTGGTGATCTGCGCGGTGATTTTCGCCGTTGACATTATCCGCTCTTATCCGAATGTTACCGGAGAGGGTATGCTGGATACCTTTATGGTAGCAGTTTCCCTGGCTGTGGCTGCCATTCCCGAGGGGCTGGCGGCTGTGGTGACGATCGTGCTGTCCATCGGCGTGACTAACATGTCGCGGCGCAACGCGGTTATCCGGAAGCTGACGGCGGTGGAAACTCTGGGATGTACCCAGGTAATCTGTTCAGACAAGACCGGAACCCTGACTCAGAACAAGATGACGGTGGTGGAGCACGTCACGGAGGATGTGAAACGGCTGGCTATGGCCATGGCTCTCTGTTCCGACGCGGAACAGGAGGGAGACGGAGAGGCAGTGGGCGAGCCTACGGAGTGTGCACTGGTCAACGATGCGACGAAGGAAAATGTGCCCAAGAACCAGCTGGTGAAGGAGTATCCCCGAATCGGAGAGGCGCCGTTTGATTCCATGCGGAAGATGATGTCTACCGTGCACCGGACGCCGGAGGAGACGATTATCCAGTTTACCAAGGGCGCGCCGGATGAGGTGCTGAAACGGTGTACGAGAGTATGGACCGGAGATGGGGAAGCACCGCTGACAGAGGAGATCCGGGAGCAGATTCTGAAAGAAAACAAGCGTCTGGCGGATCAGGCTCTGCGGGTGCTCTGCGGCGCGCAGCGTGTCTGGAGTCAGGAGCCTGAGAGCAATGAGGCGGAATATCTGGAGCAGGATCTCTGCTATATTGGCCTTTCCGGCATGATCGATCCGGTGCGGCCGGAGGTTGTGGGAGCCATCCAGGAGTGCCGTGAGGCAGGCATCCGTCCCATCATGATCACGGGAGACCACAAGGATACGGCTGTGGCTATCGCAAAACAGCTCGGCATCATCGAAAACGCCGGACAGGCCATTACCGGAGCGGATCTGGATGAGATCGGCGATGAGGATCTGGAGCGTGAGATCGAGAATTATTCCGTCTATGCCCGGGTTCAGCCGGAGCATAAGGTGCGGATCGTAAAGGCCTGGAAGAAGAAGGGCAAGATCACGGCCATGACGGGCGACGGTGTTAACGACGCGCCTTCGATCAAAAGCGCGGACATCGGCGTAGGTATGGGTATTACAGGAACGGACGTGACGAAGAATGTGGCCGATATGGTGCTGGCAGATGACAACTTTGCCACTATCGTATCCGCCGTGGAGGAGGGCCGGAGAATCTACGACAATATCCGGAAGTCCATTCAGTTCCTGCTGGCGTCCAACCTGGCGGAGGTCATGGTAGTATTCGTGGCTACAATGCTGAGCTTTACGATTCTGAAGCCGGTGCATCTCCTGTGGATTAACCTGATTACCGACTGCTTCCCGGCACTGGCGCTGGGCATGGAGAAGAGTGAGAACGATATTATGAAACGGAAGCCCAGGGATTCCAGAGACGGGATTTTCGCCGGCGGCATGGGCTTCGACGTGGTGTTCCAGGGCGCGGTTGTGGCTGTGATCGTGCTGATTTCCTATATGGTGGGCCATTATGTGGAATCCGGCGTCTGGGAGATCGCCAACAGTCCGGACGGCATGACCATGGCGTTTCTGACCCTGTCCATGATCGAGATCTTCCATTCCTTCAATATGCGTTCCAGACGGCAGTCCGTTTTCTCCTTAAAGTCACATAATAAGTGGCTGTGGGGAGCCATGGCGCTGTCCCTGATCTGCACGACGCTGGTAATTGAAGTGCCGTTCCTGGCGCGCGCCTTCCAGTTTGAGTCCATTTCCCTTCCGGAGTACGGAATCGCTTTAGGCCTCGCTATTCTGATCATACCGATCATGGAGGTGGTAAAGCTGATTCAGCGGAAAACCGGGAAATGAGAGCGATATTTCCCTTGACAAAACGGGGGAATATGAATAGACTGGTATTGTGAAAAAGACAGAGAACGGATTTTCAGATAGAATGAAACCGCGGAGAATTTCGTCTTTATGAAAAACGGGATTGTCTGCGGTTTTTCTGTAATGTCCGGCCCTTCCGGAAGCGGCCGGCGCAGAGAAAAGCGATACCAGGAAAAGGAGAAGTCAAATATGAAGCTGTACAATACTCTGACCAAGAAAAAAGAAGAATTTGTGCCCATTGAAGAGGGCAGGGTGCGCATGTATGTGTGCGGCCCCACGGTGTACAATTTTATCCATATCGGCAACGCGCGGCCCATGATCGTGTTCGACACGGCCAGACGGTATATGGAATATAAGGGCTATGAAGTCAATTATGTGTCCAATTTCACAGATGTGGACGATAAGATCATCGCCAAATCTCTGGAGGAGGGCGTTCCCGCGGAGGAGATTTCGGCGCGATATATCGAAGAGTGCAAAAAGGATATGGAAGCCATGAACGTGCGGCCGGCCACTACCCATCCCCAGGCAACCCAGGAGATTCAGGGGATGATCGATATGATTCAGACGCTGATCGACAAGGGCTATGCCTATAATGTGGACGGCACAGTATACTTCCGCACCAGGAAGTTCACGGAGTACGGCAAGCTGTCCCATAAGAATCTGGATGATCTGCGCTCCGGCAGCCGTTCCCTGCTGGTGACGGGCGAGGATCAGAAGGAGGATCCGCTGGATTTCGTGCTCTGGAAGCCGAAAAAAGAGGGCGAGCCCTCCTGGCAGGCGCCCTGGAGCGACGGCAGGCCGGGCTGGCATATCGAATGCTCAGAGATGGCAAAGAAATATCTGGGAGAGGAGATAGACATCCACGCCGGAGGAGAGGATCTGATTTTTCCACATCATGAGAACGAGATCGCTCAGAGTGAATGCTGCAACGGCAGGCCCTTTGCGCGCTACTGGCTGCACAATGCGTTTCTGAATATCGACAACCGGAAGATGAGCAAATCCCTGGGGAATTTCTTCACGGTCCGGGAGATCGGGGAGAAGTATGACCTGCAGGTGCTGCGTTTCTTCATGCTGTCCGCCCATTACCGCAGCCCGCTGAATTTCAGCGCGGAGATTATGGAGTCTTCCAAGAATGCTCTGGAGCGGATCGTTACGGCGGCGGACACACTGAAGCGTCTGGCGGAAACCGCTTCCGCACAGGAGCTGACGGAAGAAGAAAAGGGCCGTCTGGAGGCCATGAAGGAATACCGGAAAAAATTCGAAGAAGCCATGGATGACGATCTGAATACTGCAGATGCCATCGCGGCAGTATTCGAGCTGGTGAAATTCGCCAATACGGAAGTAAAAGAGGGATGCTCCGGAGCGTTTGCTGCCGCGGTGCGCCAGGAGATCGTCTCCCTCTGTGATATCCTGGGCCTGATTGCCGAACGGAAAGAGGAGACTCTGGACGAAGAGATCGAGACGATGATTGCCGAACGCCAGGCAGCCAGAAAGGCCCGTGATTTTGCACGGGCGGATGCCATCCGGGATGAGCTGCTGGCGAAGGGGATCATTCTGGAGGATACCCGGGAAGGTGTAAAATGGAAGAGAGCATAGAGTACCTCAGCCGGCAGTTTGAGCTGCCGGAGCTGGAGCTTCAGCAGTATTCCCCGCTGACGCTGGCCTATATCGGAGACGCGGCTTATGAGCTGATTATCCGCACTGTTCTGGTGCGCCGGGGCAACGCTCCGGTCAACAAGCTTCACAGAAGAGCCAGCAGTCTTGTGAAAGCGGAGAAGCAGTCCTCCATGGTGAGGGTGCTGGAACCGAAATTTACGGAAGAGGAAGAAAAAGTCTATAAGCGCGGACGCAACGCCAAGTCGGCGACGTCCGCGAAAAATGCCAGCATCGGGGATTACCGCCGGGCTACGGGATTTGAAGCGGTGATGGGCTACCTCTATCTGAAGGGGGACTACAGCCGCATGATCGATCTGGTCCGGATCGGGCTGGAGGAAGAGTAAAAGGGATGAAAAAGAAGAAGCAGTGAAAGGCGGGGAGGGCGGAAGCCCGGAAACGTGGGAACGGAGGAACGAAAGAGAGAGGATGAAGAGAGAGCAGGCTGGATCGGAGAACAGGCTGGAGGGCAGGAACGCAGTTCTGGAAGCCCTGCGGTCCGGAAGAAGCGTGGATAAAATATATGTGCAGGCGGGACTCCATGACGGCCCCATCCAGACCATTCTGCGGGAGGCCAGAAAGCACGATTCTATCGTCAGCTTCGTCACCCGGGAGCGTCTGGACCAGATGTCGGAGACGGGAAATCATCAGGGGGTGATCGCCCAGGCGGCGTCCTATGAATACGCTTCCGTGGAGGATATACTGGAGCGGGCAAGACAGAAGGGCGAGCCGCCTTTTCTGATTCTGCTGGATGAGATTGAGGATCCCCATAATCTGGGGGCGATCATCCGGACGGCCAATCTGGCGGGGGCTCACGGCGTAATCATTACGAAGCACAGAGCTGCAGGGCTGACTGCCACGGCAATGAAGGCTTCGGCGGGAGCGGCGAACTTTACGCCGGTGGCGAAGGTGACGAATCTGGGAACGGTTATTGACCGTCTGAAGAAAGAGGGCATCTGGTTCGTCTGCGCCGATATGGGCGGGACCAGGATGTATGATCTGGATCTGAAAGGCCCCATCGGGCTGGTGATCGGGAATGAGGGCGCCGGAGTCAGCCGTCTGGTGAAGGAAAAATGTGATTTTACCGCGTCGATTCCCATGAAGGGAGATATTGACTCCCTGAACGCTTCTGTGGCAGCAGGTGTTCTGGCCTATGAGATCGTCAGGCAGAGAGGATAACATGAAAAACTACGATGCGTATTCGGACGAAGAGCTGCTGGAAATGCTGCGGAACGGAGAAAGCTCCGTGGCGGAATATCTGATGGAAAAATATAAGCCGCTGGTGAGAAAGCGGGCCCGGGCGCTGTATCTGGCAGGAGGAGATCATGAGGATCTGCTTCAGGAGGGCATGCTGGGCCTTTACAAGGCAGTCCGGGAATACCAGCCGGAAAGGGAGGCTTCTTTTCTGACTTTTGCGGGACTCTGTATTTCCCGGCAGATGTATTCCGCGGTGCTTTCTGCGCAGCGGAAAAAGCATCATCCGCTGAATACGTCGATTTCCCTGAATGAGCTGGAAGAAAATCAGGAAGAATACAATCTGGGTACGGCAGAAAGTCCGGAAGCTATTCTGCTGGATCAGGAGGCCGCTGAGAATCTGAAAAGCCGGATTTCGGAGAACTTAAGTCCTTTTGAAAAAAAGGTGCTGGATCTCTATCTGAGCGGACTGGATTATCTGCAGATTGCGGAGCGTCTCGGCAAACCGGCAAAATCCATAGATAATGCGCTGCAGCGCATCCGGGCGAAGGTGAACCGCACTCTGGGCGTATGAGAGTCCGGAACCCGATTGTCTGCGGAACGATCATCCGCAGACAGGAACCAGAGCTGTCCGGAGCTGCTCCGGCGCGGAGCAGTCTCCGGAGTGGTTTCGGTCCCTGGTATACGCGGTGTGCAATCCACAGGTATATTTCAGAAACGGTGGCTTATGAAGAAGAATTGGTCTCGTCCGTTTCTTTTTTTATTTCCGTATAGGACATCGCCTGACTGCTGTCACAGAGTCCGGCTGTGGTGGGATCAATGACGGCGTTAAATACGGAAACTCCCATGGTAACCACCACATAGGGATTGGAAAAGGCATTTTTCACTGTGTCAAAAACCATAGGCCAGGAGGTCATATCGGCGCCGGTCAGCTCGTAATAAGCAAGCATTGGCGTGACAACAGACAACAGGACCTGAATCCAGAATTTGACGGATCTGATACGGATCTTCCAGTTTATTCTGATAGGACTCACCTCCTTTCTGCGCAGCCAGCAGATATATGGCTGCGATATATTATATGAAAGAACAGGCGGTCCTGTTTTTGCAGGTATAAAATTTTTCGAAACAGTGGTAAAAAAACGAAGAGTATGGTATACTATAGCAAATGTGATTCGAAATACTAGAAAAGGTTGGTGGCTGATATGAACAAAATTGATGAACTGGTTGATCTGATGCGTAAGAAAGAGAAAAAGGACGCGGACAAACCCAAGAATGTACTGCTCTGGGTGCTGGCGATCATCGGTGCAGTGACTGCAGTTGCCGGCATCGCATATGCGGTATACCGGTATTTTACACCGGATTATCTGGAAGATTTCGAAGATGATTTCGAAGATGATTTTGATGATTATTTCGAAGATGAGGACGATGAGAAGGCTTGAGCCGGTTTTCGAAAGAAGCTGACATTTGGGCTTCGGCACTGATGGTGTCGGAGCCTTTTTCTGTATCACGGGGTACACGCGATACATGTTCTCCGGGCAGTGGCGCGGCTTGCGCTGTTCCCTAAGGTTTGAAAATGTGAAAGGAGAATGCTGGTATTGAAAAAAGGTGAAATATACGAGGGAGTAATTGAACGGGTGATTTTTCCGAATAAGGGGATCGTCCGTGTGGAGGAAGAAACAGTAATTGTAAAGAACGGGATACCCGGTCAGAAAATCCGCTTTCAGATTCAGAAAAAAAGGAAAAACCGCATGGAGGGGCGTCTGCTTGATGTGCTGGAGCACTCCCCGCTGGAAACACATGAACCGGTATGCAGTCTGTTTCCGTCCTGCGGAGGCTGCATGTATCAGACCATGAATTACGAAAAGCAGCTTGAAATGAAGGAAAGGCAGATCCGGGAGCTGCTGACGCCGGTGATACGGTCAGGCGGACGGACAGAAGAGACAGCGCGGGAGGAAATGCCGGAGCCGGAGGCGGAAGCCGTAGAGAAGCTGTTTGAAGGGATTGCCCCCAGTCCGGACGTATTCGGTTATCGCAATAAAATGGAGTATTCCTTTGGAGACAGCGAAAAGGACGGTCCGCTTACGCTGGGCCTTCACAAAAAAGGAAGCACATATGATGTGCTGACAGCAGCGGACTGCAAGATTGTCCATGAGGATTTTAATGTCATTCTGCGCTGCGTACTGCAGTATTTTCAGAAAAAGAATGTATCCTATTATCATAAGCTGACCCATAAAGGATATCTCCGCCATCTGCTGCTGCGGCGTTCTGTGGCCACAGGGGAGATTCTGGCGGCGCTGGTTACAAGCAGCCAGGAGGAATGGGAGCTTCAGCCGCTGGTGAAGCTGGTCTGCGGCCTGCCTCTGGAGGGCCGGATCGCAGGCTTTCTGCATATCATCAATGACTCTGTGGCAGACGTGGTAAAGAGCGATGAAACGCGGGTGCTGGCCGGCCAGGATTCTTTTTATGAAGAGCTGCTGGGACTGCGTTTTAAAATCACGCCCTTTTCCTTCTTCCAGACGAATTCCCGGGGTGCGGAAGTGCTGTATGAGACAGTGCGGGATATGATCGGAGACGTAGAGCATGCGACGGTGTTCGACCTCTACAGCGGAACCGGCACGATCGCCCAGATATTGTCCCCTGCGGCGGATCGCGTTATCGGTGTGGAGATTGTGGAAGAAGCTGTGGAAGCTGCCGGGGAAAATACGGCGCTCAACGGACTGGATAACTGCAGTTTCCTGGCCGGTGACGTCCTGAAGGTGCTGGATGAGATCCAGGAGAAGCCGGATTATATTATCCTGGACCCGCCCCGGGAGGGGATTCATCCGAAAGCACTGCCGAAAATTATTGATTACGGTGTGGAGCGGATGGTTTATGTATCCTGTAAGCCAACCAGCCTGGCGCGGGATCTGGAAGTGCTGCTGCGGAGCGGATACAGGGTGGAACGGGTGAAGTGCGTGGATTTATTTCCGGGGACAATTCACACAGAGACAGTCGCTCTTTTGGTTAGGGAGAAGGTCGATGGCGAAGAAAGTTCTCAATATGACGAGACGACGGCGAGACGGTTGTAGCTTTGTTCCAATAAATAGTGCCATTAATGGCAGAGGCGGATTTTAAAGAAGATGGCAAGATGTCGTCGAATGTGATGATGAGCCGGCAAAGAAATATTAATCAGGGATTCTATTGAAACATATCGGAGATGTGGGAGCTGAACGGAAAAATGATACATAAATTTAGGCGGAGGCTGCACGGGCTAAAAGATGTTTTGATTAAGCTTATGATGGGACAAAAAAGGAAACTCATAGTAAAAACAAAAAACATTAAGAAGACTATGGAGAGGCTCTTTAGCATGTCCCCGGCAAAAGGTGAAATAGGAACAGAGAATATATTATGAAGGGGCTGCGGCCTGTCTGCATATTACTATCTGGTATTTTGTTCCTGAAATTTATGACGGAGAAAAATAAATGCAGAAATATTTTGAAATCAGGTACCTGCCCCTTACTATTTTTCTTACCGCATTACAGAGGGCAGAACTACCGCCGTATCTTGGATCTACTTTAAGAGGCGTTATAGGTCAGGCGCTGCTCCAAACGGACAAAGAGGCCTGCACTTTTTTATATCGGAATGGCGAAAAGGCGGAGAGCAGAAAAGTTATTGCCAAACCCTATATGGTTCTTCCTCCGAAAATATGCATGCCGCAGACTGTGATCGAACAGGGAGAGCAGCTGAAATTTGAATTTTTGCTGTTTGGAGGAGGAGTGAAATATCTTTCGTCCGTCATCGCAGCATTGGAACAGATAGACAGATTCGGGTTGGGAGCACGCAGGTATAGATTTGAACTGAAAGGTATTGTACACAGTCAGACGCAGAGAATGGTATGGTGCAGGGGACAATACTTTAAAGAGGCGGCTACTGCGGCTGTGGTACCTAATTACGAACTGCAGAATGTTACAGGCGCAGTGATTATACTCTGTACTCCTCTTC